>NZ_CAXQGS010000006.1:0-21409 GCF_964223445.1 Cytobacillus sp. | reverse complement strand
ACAGAAAGGCGTCCTTTGCCTTTTTGTGAGGATGCTCGAAATGTGGAGGCGACTGCCCAGGGACGACAGGCATAAGACGGTTCCTGTAAGAAGGCGTTTTTCCTTCTGAAAGGATACGGCTTATGACCCCGAGTCCCTAGGAGCCGAAACAAGACAAGCTTGTGACCTCGAGGGGATAGGCTGCTTGCGCTAGACAGTTATCTTGTCAGCACAGGACCTTTTTGGGCGCATTGTGCTGGTTAATATGTGACAAATTTAAATAGACAGTTCTTTCGAAAGTTTGTATAGATCCAGGTCAAGTGTATGCTCTCTATCCAATATTTCTATTATATCATGGTCAACAAGTTTATTATTTTGAATTCCTACTGCACGCCCGCCTTTGCCTTCAAGAAGAAGTTCTACTGCATGCGCTCCAAGGCGGCTTGCCAGCACCCGGTCGAATGCAGTTGGGGATCCGCCCCTCTGCATATGGCCAAGAACGGACACCCTTGTATCAAAGTTTGTTGTGTCTTTGATCTGCTTGGCAAATTCCACTCCGCTGCAGACTCCTTCTGCAACCACAATGATACTGTGTTTTTTGCCGCGTTCATGCCCCTTTTTAAGTCTCTCTGCTATTTCATCCATACTATAGCCTGCTTCAGGGATAAGAATTGTTTCCGCACCGCCTGCTAATCCTGCACATAAAGCGATGTCTCCTGCATCTCTTCCCATCACTTCAATGATAAATGTTCTTTCATGGGAAGTAGCTGTATCACGGATTTTATCAATTGCATCAATAACCGTATTTAAAGCCGTGTCAAAGCCAATAGTATACTGCGTTCCCGGAATATCGTTATCAATGGTGCCAGGTACGCCCACACAAGGAAAGCCCTGCTCTGTCAAAGCCTTTGCTCCACGATATGATCCGTCCCCGCCAATTACTACAAGACCTTCAATGCCGTGCTTATTCATCTGTTCAATGCCTTTTTGCTGGCCTTCTTTTGTTTTGAACTCTTCGCTTCTTGCAGAATGCAGGACTGTGCCGCCGCGATGGATGATGTCACCAACCGAACCAAGGTCAAGCTTCTTAATATTCCCTGACATTAAACCGGAATATCCTCCATAAACACCATATATTTCAATATTATGATAGATCGCTTTACGGACAACTGCACGTACAGCTGCATTCATGCCAGGAGAATCGCCGCCGCTTGTTAATACTCCTATTTTCTTCACAATAATCACCCCGAATGTAATTTATATAAAAATAAGAAAGCGTGTTGTCTGATGCGCTGTTTATTAACAGCCTATAAACCATGGACACGCCTGCCCAGGAATTTTGTATGTAATATAGGCTCTTTATGTAAAGCAGAGCATAGTCTGCTTATCTTATTATTGAACAAAACGCTATTGAATATTTCTAAAATACCATGAAGAAGGGAGCATCTCAACTTAATCACGCAAATTCAAGGAAATACAGAATTGTCGGGATACTGAAAGCGTTTTATATTGAAAACCTGTATTTTTCACTTTGAAAGCGGGATTATCATGGAAGCCTCCCGCTGGCGAAGATAGGCTTCCATTCGGCACCAGGGTGCAATACGGATGTGCAAAAAATAAAAGCGTGCCCGAAAGCACGCTTTTATTTTACCCCAATAAATTCCTTTAAAAACGAATATTCACCAATGGATTTAAACTTGTTGTACCGGTGGTCAATCAGCTGTTCTTCAGAAAGATCCATCAATTCCTTCAATGATTGATAAAGGACCTCTCCAATTTCAGCGGCCTGAACCTTTACATCTTTATGGGCCCCGCCCTTTACCTCTTCGATAATCTCATCAACAACACCTAATTCTTTTAAATCCGGAGCGGTAATTCTCATGGATTCTGCAGCCTTTTTGGCCTGCGTGGCATCCTTCCAGAGAATGGCAGCAGCTCCCTCTGGAGAGATAACCGAATAAGTGGAGTTCTCAAGCATGTGAATATGGTTTCCCACACCGAGAGCCAGCGCCCCGCCGCTTCCTCCTTCACCGATGACGATACAGATAACAGGCACCCTAAGGCTTGCCATTTCAAACAGATTTTTGGCAATTGCCTCACTCTGCCCGCGTTCCTCTGCGGCTTTCCCGGGATAGGCACCCTTTGTATCAATGAAACAAATAATCGGCCTTCTGAATTTATCTGCTTGCTTCATAAGCCTTAATGCTTTGCGGTAACCTTCAGGATGCGGCATTCCAAAATTTCGGCGGATATTCTCTTTTGTGTCTTTTCCGCGCTGGTGCCCGATGACAGTAACCGGAAGGCCCCTAAACTTTGCAATGCCTCCAACAATGGCTTCGTCATCCCCAAAAGCACGATCTCCATGACACTCGAAAAAATCCTCAAAAAGATAGGAGATATAGTCCTGGGTGGTTGGCCTTGCGGGATGTCTTGCAATCTGCACACGATCCCACGGTTTCATATTTTCATATATATCGGTTTCTAATTTTTCCAAGCGCGCTTCCAGCTTTTCTATCTCAGAGGATAGGTCTACATCGGCTGTTTTTGTGAACTCTTTTAATTCAGCAATCTTTTTTTTCAGTTCCATAACCGGGCGTTCAAATTCTAATTCTCCTGCCATTGGAAGTCACCTCCTGGTTGATGTATCGATAGAATGGCTGATATCTTGTCCTTTAACTCTGTTCTGGGAATCACCGCATCCAATTGACCGTGTTTTAATAAGAATTCTGCTGTCTGGAAGTCTTCCGGCAGTTCTTCACGGATTGTTTGTTCTATGATTCTGCGTCCCGCGAAGCCAATCAAAGCACCAGGCTCCGCCAAATTATAATCTCCCAGTGAAGCAAAGCTTGCAGACACACCGCCCGTTGTCGGATGAGTCATAATGGAGATAATCAGGCCGCCATTATCACTGAATCTTTTTAAGGCTACACTTGTCTTAGCCATTTGCATCAGGCTCAATACGCCTTCCTGCATTCTTGCTCCGCCTGAAGCGGTAAATATAATAAAAGGAACTCCCAATTCATCAGCTTTTTCAATGGCACGGGTAATTTTTTCTCCGACTACTGAGCCCATGCTTCCCATTCTGAAAGTGGAATCCATAACGGCCACTGCAAGTTTTTGGCCATTTACAGTGCCTGTCCCAGTCACTACCGCTTCATTAATCTTTGTTTTTTCCCGATCCTTTTCTAGCTTTTCAATATAATCCGGGAAATTTAGAGGATTTTCAGATATCATGTTTGCGTTAATTTCCTCAAAGCTATTGGCATCCAAAAAGCTTTCCAAACGCTCTTTTGAATTCATGGTGTGGTGGTATTGACAGTGGAAACACACTTTAAGGTTCTTAACCAATTCTTTTGTATACATGATCTTCTTGCAGTTCGGACACTTTGTCATGATTCCTTCCGGCACATCCTGCTTTGCCGTTTCCGATGGAATGGTTGCATATTTCTTCTTCTTCGTCTTAGTGAAAATATCTTTAAGCAAGATGAAACCTCCCTGATAATCGCTGAATCATTTCCATTAATTTCAATAGTGGTCAGACCACCGATTTAAAAATGAATGCCTAACTCTCCTAGGCTCTTTTTATGCTTGTCTGATTATTTAAATATAGAGGATATCAGCTTTAAAATCTGCAAAAAATTGTCGTTAGTCTTTCGACAATTTTCTTAGATTCCTATATACACGAATAACTTCAGATTCATTTCTGGAAATCAATGTCTCAATCAGCTTTGCATATTGTTCCCTGGTTACCATCATTGTCTCCATATCCAAAGAATTATAATAATCTTTAAGGATAATCCAGATGCGGAGGAAAAGATGATTATCTGCAAGTGTGACGATTTCCAGGAAAAAGTCATCATCTGAGTAGTCTGCTTCAAGAGACCACTTTTTGAACCTAAGAAGCTGCTCTTCTCCAGCCTTTTGAATGATTAGCCATAAACAATCAAGCTCGATCAAAAACTTGGTTTCTTTAACATCTCTTATGGATTTCTTATCCTGAAGAATAAACGTGCTAAGCAGCTGTACGAGCTGATGTCCTCTAAAATCCCTCATAAAAGTCCCCTCGCCCCTCCTTGTCTCTATTAAGCCAAGAAGTTCAAGGGCTCTTAACGCTTCCCGAACGGAAGAGCGCCCGACACCCAGGCGCTCTGACAGCTCTCTTTCAGAAGGCAATCGATCTCCAGGCTTAAGTCCGTCATTTTCAATCATGGACCTAAGCTGTTTAACAATGCCGATATAAACCTTCGTGTTATTTTGAGGTGGATTCACGTATGGAGTCACTCACCTTTTCCAATGACAGCAAGTTGCTTCGTTTTTTCCTTTACTTCTTCAGGATCCACTTTAATGCGGGCAACACCGGTTTCCATAGCTGCCTTTGCCACAGCGGCCGCAACTGCAGGAGCAACACGGGGATCGAATGGCCCAGGGATGACATAGTCCGCATTCAGCTCACCCTGATGAACCAAATTGGCAATGGCTTCTACAGCAGCTACTTTCATTTTCTCATTGATATGAGTTGCTCGGACATCCAGAGCTCCTCTGAAAATTCCAGGGAAAGCCAGCACATTATTGACCTGATTTGGAAAGTCGGATCTTCCTGTTCCGACTACCATCGCTCCAGCCGCTTTCGCTTCTTCAGGCATAATTTCAGGAGTTGGATTGGCCATAGCGAAAATAATCGGGTCCTGATTCATGGCACCAATCATCTCTGCCGTTAACGCTCCAGCCGCAGAAACCCCGATGAATACGTCCGCGCCTTTAATAACATCAGCTAGGCTTCCCTTCGCATTCTCACGATTCGTATACTTCGCTACTTCATTTTTTATCTCATTCATTCCCTGCGGGCGGCCTTCATAGATGGCACCCTTTGTGTCACACATAATAATATCGCGAACACCATAGCTGTAAAGAAGTTTAATAATGGCAATTCCGGCCGCACCCGCACCGTTTGCCACAACCTTAATTTCATTCATTTTCTTCCCCGAAAGCTTCAAGGCATTCACAAGACCTGCAACAGTCACAATGGCAGTGCCATGCTGGTCATCATGGAAAACAGGAATATTTGTTTCCTTCTTTAACCGCTCCTCTACATAAAAGCAATTTGGAGCAGCAATATCTTCAAGGTTTACGCCTCCAAATGTAGGTTCAAGAAGTTTTACAGTCTCAACGATTTTATCAACATCGGTCGTATTAAGGCAAATTGGAAATGCATCCACTCCTGCAAAACTTTTGAATAGGACAGCTTTGCCTTCCATTACAGGCAGGGCGGCTTCCGGCCCGATATTTCCTAATCCCAGCACAGCTGTTCCATCGGAAACTACCGCGACCATATTACCTTTCATCGTATATTCATAGACAGTTTCCGGCTTATCATAAATCTCCTTGCAGGGCTCAGCAACCCCAGGGGAGTAAGCAAGGCTTAAGTCTTTGGCATTTCGCACCTGTACTTTTGATTTAGATTCCAATTTCCCTTTATTAACTCTATGCATATGCAGTGCTTCTTCGCGTAGGGTCAAAATTTTCACTCCTCATATTCCGGATAGGATTTATATATATAAAGATAGATCAACGTAGAAATATCTGCTGCCGTTCTGCTTGATTATCAGATGGCGCATGGCTTATCTTCCGCGTCAGTGGTCAGACCAGTTTATTTTTCTTCTTACAAATATACCATAATTGTTATTGTTGTAAAGCGTAATTACTTTAAAATGACGTTATTCTGCCCAAGCACTTTCATAAGCAAATGAAGGAAATCATCTGATGGTGTAATCAGGTCCTCTTCACCCAGGCGAATGGTTTTTCGGGAGCTTTCATAATATAACACCACCTGAACCCGGCCTTCATTTTTCTTAAATAATTCTTTAAGCAAACGAAGATTTTCAGATGTTTCCCGATCCTCAGTAATCCTTAAATATAAAACCGGATCTTTGTTTTGCATTTTTTCAATTGCATCCTTCACATCATCAAGATGCTGGACAATCAGCTGTTTCTTTCCGTCCCGTTCCTCTAACCTTCCTTCCGCATAGACGATGCTTCCCTGTGAGCATTGCATTGAAAATCGGTTATACACCTTTGGAAAAACAACTGCCTCCATATCACCCGTCTGATCGCTCAAGGATAGAAATGCCATTGGCTCGCCTTTTTTCGTACGGATCTTTTTCACTTCGGATAAATATGCAACTGTTTTTGCCTTATTTGCATTTCTTTCGAGTTCAAGCAGCGGACTGGCATCCAGCAGGTGAAAAGATGATTCGTAAATTGAAACCGGATGATCTGATAAATACAGGCCCAGCACATCTTTTTCAAATCTCAGCTTGTCCTCGGAACGGATCGGATCTACTTCGGTATATTTAGGCTTAGGAAAAAATTCATCATCCTCAAAGAAATCAGTTTGATCGTCTTCCGGCATAACAAGCTGGGCATGTTCTGCAGCCACATCCAGGCTGGCAAGCAGAACAGCTCTATCTTCCCCAAATTCATCAAAGCTGCCTGAATAAACCAGAGATTCGAGGACCTTACGATTAACAGCTTTTGTTGAAACCCTGATGCAAAAATCAAACAGATCTTCAAAGCGCTTATTTTTCCTTGCCTGAAAAATATCCTTTAAAGCTGCAGCACCTAAGCCTTTTATGGCAGCAAGACTATATCTGATTGAATCTTTCTCTACCAGAAATGAGTAGCCGCTTTTATTAATGGATGGAGGGCTGAGCGCCAGACCCATCTGTCTAAGTTCTCCGATATATTGGGCAATCCTGCCCTCATTTCCTACGGCTGAAGTCAGCAGGGAAGCCATAAAGTAAAGCGGATAATGAGTTTTTAAATATGCCAGCTGATAAGCTATGAAACTGTATGCAACCGCATGGCTCCGATTAAATCCATAGTTTGCAAACCGGACAATTAGATCATATATATCATGAGCAGCTTGTTCATTATAGCCTTTCTTCACTGCTCCCCCTACAAAATGGACACGTTCACGGTCCAGCACTTCTTTTTGCTTTTTGCTGACCGCTCTCCGAAGCAAATCGGCTTCCCCCAGTGAAAATCCTGCCAATTTTGCAGCGATTTGCATAATTTGTTCCTGATACACGATGACACCATAAGTATTTTCAAGAATAGGCTTCAAATCAGGATGAGGATAATTTATCGGCTTCCTCCCATGCTTCCTGTCAATAAACAGCGGGATATTTTCCATTGGACCGGGGCGGTAAAGGGCATTGACAGCCACAATATCTTCAAAGCGTGTTGGCTGAAGCCTTGTCAGCACACTTCGCATTCCCTCAGATTCAAGCTGGAAAATGCCTGTAGTATCTCCTTTTCCCAATAGACTGTATACTGCCTCATCATTTAGGGGAATGTTTTTTATATCAATCTTTGTGCCTGTTTTTCTTTGGATAGAGATTAGGATATTCTCGATTAATGTCAGATTCCTAAGACCGAGAAAATCCATTTTTAATAGGCCGACATCTTCAAGATGCTCCATCGAGTATTGGGTCAGATAAACATTTTCATGTCCCTTTTGAATAGGAATGGCCTCAACCAGCGGGTGCTCGCTGATTACAACACCGGCAGCATGAGTGGATGTATGCCTTGGCAGACCTTCCAGTTTGATAGCCGTTTCAAAAAGCCTTCGATTTAAATCGGATTCCTGGGTGAATCTTCTTAGAGGCTCTGATTCTATGTAGGCCTCTTTGAGACTGATGCCCAATTTGGAAGGTACTTTTCTTGAAAGCATGTCCAGCTCTTTCGGATTAAGCCCAAATGCCCTGCCGACATCCCGAAGTGCAGCCTTGGCTGCAAGTGTTCCAAACGTAAGAATTTGGGCAACATGGAGCTCTCCATATTTCCTGGAGACATACCGAATCACCTCATCCCTTCTGTGATCCGGGAAATCTATATCAATATCAGGCATGGAGACTCTCTCAGGATTTAGGAATCGCTCAAATAATAACTGATGCTCAATTGGATCCACATCTGTAATGTATAAGACATAAGCAACCATTGAACCGGCAGCAGATCCCCGTCCCGGACCGGTTAAAATCCCATTTTCTCTCGAATACTTCATAAAATCCCATACGATTAGAAAATAATCGCTGAACTTCATGCTTCTAATTATATTCAGCTCATACCGCAAGCGTTCCCTATGCTCATCATCTGCGTGCGGATATCTGTCAGCAAAACCCTGCCAGCAGACTTCGGCCAATAGCTCATCGGCACTCATACCTCTTACAGCAGGATATTTAGGAAGGTTCTGTTTATCCAGCTCAAGCATGACATTGCATTGCTCTGATATCTTGATCGTATTCTCCAAAGCATCCGGATAAGCGGATAACAATTCCGCCATTTCCCCGGATGATTTTAAATAATACTCATCACTCTTCAGCAGCTCTCTCGCTTCATCCTGAAGCTTCTCTCCATTTTTAATGGCCAGCAGGCACTCGTGGGCAAAAGCATCTTCTTTCTTTAAATAACAGACACTATTTGAAGCAGCCAGGCCAATCCCAGTTTCTCCGGAAAGCTGTACCAGGAGTTCATGGTTTTTTTTCTCTTCACGCAGCCCATGATCCTGTATAGCGAGAAAGAATGAATTCGGCTCGAAAAGACTGCTGAAAAGTTCTGCTGTTCTTTTTGCCTGGCCGAATTCGCCTGCCTCAAGATATTGTTCAATTTCCCCATCAAGGCCGGGAGTTAAAGCAAACAATCCTCCTGCATAGTGCTTTAGCCATTTAACAGGGATGCCTTCAGGCGATTTAGTCTGGACTGTGCTTGTGATTTTTAATAGATTCTGAAAACCCTGCCTGTCTTTAGCCAAAAGAACCAACGGATAAGCTTCGCATTCGGTTATCTCGCTTAATACATCCACACAGAGGCCCAGGATCGGTTTTATGGACTGCTTAAGACATTCTTTATAAAAGGCAACAGCTCCGTACATGACATTCCGGTCCGTTAAAGCCAGGGCAGGAAATCTGTATTCCCTGGCGCCTGACACAAGCTGTTCTATTCTTGCCGTGCTCGACAGCAGGCTATAAGCGCTATATACATGAAGGTGAATAAATGACACGTTTTTCACACCCTTAATTTCTCTGTATTTTCATTATAGAACGCCCGTTTCCAAAAAGAAAATATGTTCTCTTTTTAACGGGAGCTAAAAAACATATTTTTCTAAGTTTGTCCATATGATGAAGTATCAAGATAATTCTGGCAGGGGCATTCCTGCAGCGAGGATGGATGATATGAATACCCAGCCCTTTTTTTCCACTTTAATTGAGAGTTATTTTATTGCTTTCGGTGTTTTGATAGGAGGTTCAATCATTGGAGGCATGGCTGCTTTTCTGACAGGAAAGCCTCCTTTAAATCAAATCTTCCAGATTTCCAATATGATACGCATTTGGGCTATCATTGCAGCAATCGGAGGAACCTTTGATACAGTTTACAGTTTTGAAAGAGGTGTCATGGACGGACAGACAAAGGATATATTTAAACAATTCATGCTGATTCTTTCTGCTCTCGGAGGGGCCCAGACAGGCGCCATGCTTATTAACTGGCTGACTCAGGAGAACATTTCAGCATGAGGATACCGCCTTACTACCGATTGCCATCCTGGCAGCGCTTTTTAGCAGGAATGGCCATAGGGGGCATCATCAGCTGGTTTATTTTTTTATTTGTTTTTGGGCAATGGCAGGAGAGATACAGTAAAGAAATCAAGCTTCAAAAGGATGCTATTTATGAATTGGAAAAAGATAAGGAAATCTGGCAAGAGGAATTTAAAAAACTAAATAAAGAAAACCAGAAAAAACTGACTGTCCAGGATATTTCCATTAAAATTGTCAACAGCGAAAAATATAAACTGGATTCCTTCAGTGTTTTTCAGCTGGAAGATGAAATAAAAGAGGATATTAGCATGATGGTTGCCAAAGACATCGATACTGTTTATAAAAGCAGCGAATTGATCGAGAAAATAATAGAAAATAAAACACATCGGGTAAATGAAAAGAGATACCGGGTGGAAATTAAAGAACTGGTCATCTATACAACCGTCTCAATTGAATTGAATATTATGCTGGATTAATGCCCGGCTTTTGCCGGGCATTATATTTTAGTCAGCTTTGGCAGACATCCTCCAAATCTCTTACAACCGATTCCATCTCTTCCCAAGAATAAATGGAAGCTCCGGCAGCAAGAGGATGCCCTCCTCCTTTGTACTTCCTTGCAATTTCATTAATTATCGGACCCTTCGAGCGGAACCGCACACGGATTTGATCGCTTTCTTCAATAAAGAAAACCCATGCTTTTATTCCCTTCACATCGCCAAGAGTGCTTACAAGCAGGGAAGCTTTAGAAGGCACTGCCTGAAATTCTTCGAGCAATTCTTTTTTCAGGATCATTACAGCAGCCCCGCTGTCTCTCATTTCAAAGTTCTGCAGCACATAGCCCTTCAATTTAACAATATTTGCATCCAGCTCGTACATTTTATCAAACAGTTCCGGCCGTGAAAAATTATAGTGAATCAGTTCACCTGCATATGAAAATGTCTTTTCGGTCGTGCTTGGATAGAGGAAACGGCCGGTGTCCCCTACTATTCCGGCAAATAACAATCTAGCCGCTTCATCAGACATTTTCAGGCCCTGATCTTTGCCGAAAAGATAAAACTCATAAATCATTTCACTGGTAGAGCTTGCGTCCGTATCAACCCACATCATATCTCCATACGGATCCATATTAGGGTGATGATCAATTTTGATCAGTTTATTACCAGCTCCATATCTATGATCACATATCCGTTCCGCATTTGCTGTATCACAAACAATGACCAGCGCCCCATTATATGTATCATCAGATACTTCATCCAGCCTTCTCATATAATGAAGTGTTTCTTCTTCCTTCCCGACAGTGAAGATCGATTTTTCAGGGAATGAAGCCTTCAGGATTTCAGCAAGGCCTCCCTGTGAACCATATGCATCTGGATCAGGACGGACATGCCGATGAATAATGATTGTTTCATATTTTTTAATTTCATCAAGTATCTTCTGTTTCATGGCGCGCTCCTTTTTTCTGAATACTACTTTATTTTTACCATATCATCGTGAAAAGAAAAAGAAAACACAGCACGCTTATGGCAATTTTTTAATAATGCAGGTAGAATAATAAGAGATTGTCGAAATTTGGAGGTTATGAGATGCCTATCTTTGTTATCCTGATTATTCTCTCTTTTTCTTTCTATATTTTCTACAAAGTTAAATTCTTCAGAAGCAGACAGCCGGCTGAAAGACAATGGATATCAGCAAAGTCCAGGATTGCGCTCGGATCATTTGTCGCGATTTTTGGCCTTAATCAGCTGTTTTTATACAACACAACAACAGCTCTCATTGTGGGAATTGTGTTTATCCTTATTGGGGGATTGAGTATTTGGGGCGGTATAAAAGCATATAAATATTACATGCCTCATGCTGCAAAAGAAGCTGAGGAAGCTAGGAAGAATTAAATTTTACCGGACTTCCGAAAATGTCCTGCAAAAAAGCCGTTCAATTGCGAACGGCTTTTTCTTCATTTCTCTCTTAATGCCTGTCAATAAGCTGGCACATCATCATCGCCTTGCCTACAAGGACACCTTCGTTAAAAACTTCAACATCTACTTTTCCGAACTTCCGTCCTACTTCCAATACTTTAGGATAGATCTCAAGCATACTATCGATCTGAACAGGCTTAATAAAGTAGACCGTCATATTTTCAACTACGAGGTCACCTTTTTTATAGTTTCTTAACACTCTGTTTGCAGCTTCAGATACAATGGTTGTAAAGACTCCATAGGAAATTGTTCCGAGGTGGTTTGTCATCTGAGGAGTAACCTCACAGCGATAAACGTCATCCCCTTTTGTTTTTCCCCGTGTCATAACAAGCTGGTTGGTGACTATATCGTCTATTGTTTCGCCCACCTGCGGCTGCCTTTGGATCATCTGCAGCGCCTTCAGCACATCCTGACGGCTAACAATCCCTTCGAGTTTATTCGCTTCATCTACCACAGGAAGCAATTCGATTCCTTCCCATACCATCATATGCGAGGAAGAAGCAACACTCGTTTTTCCGCCAACCGTCATTGGATTTTTGGTCATTATTTTTTCAATAGGCGTTTCCTTTTCATGTCCCATAATATCCTTGGAAGTGACAACTCCCTGCACCTTCAGATTACTGTCGACAACCGGGAATCGGCTATGGCCGGTTTCACGATTGTACGTTAGCCAATCCGCAATTGTATCGGTTGTTTTCAGGAAAATCGCTTCTTGCAGCGGAGTCAGGATGTCTTCAACGAGTACAATCTCCTTTTTGATCAGCTGGTCATAAATAGCCCGATTGATCATAGTTGCCACTGTGAAGGTGTCATAGCTGCTTGAGATCACAGGAAGCTGCAGGTCGTCAGCAAGCTTTTTAACATGGTCTTCTGTATCAAAGCCCCCAGTAATTAACACAGCAGCCCCAGCCTTCAATGCCAGTTCGTGTGCCTGGGTCCGGTTTCCGACAATCAGCAGATTTCCGGCATCAGTGTATCTCATCATCGCTTCAAGCTTCATCGCTCCAATTACAAACTTGTTCAGTGTTTTATGGAGGCCGGCTCTTCCTCCGAGCACCTGGCCGTCAACGATATTAACAACTTCTGCAAAAGTAAGCTTCTCAATATTTTCTTTCTTTTTCCGCTCGATTCTTATTGTCCCAACACGTTCTATTGTACTGACATATCCCTTATTTTCAGCATCCTTAATCGCTCTGTATGCAGTCCCCTCACTCACAGCGAGCGCCTTGGCGATCTGTCTGACCGAAATTTTTTCTCCAATTGGCAGTTCATCAATGTATTGTAATATTTGCTCATGCTTAGTAGCCAAGACTTTCACCCTCTACAAATTATTCCTTATTTTTCATTATAAGGGTAAAGAGGCCTTGATACAATTGACTCCGGGAATCTTAAATTATCTGCCGAAGGAGCGCACCCGCTTCCTGTCTGCCATTTTTCGCACCTGCTTCCCCGAAGCAGCCGCTTTTTTCGGGGCAAACAGCAATGCAGTCAAGTTTCCTGCAATAACAAAAAGGGCAAGGGCCAGCCAGCTGATGGCAAAGATCCCTTCAGTCCCTCCATTAAACACACCCATTCTTGGAGCGGCATAATAAAGCATCAAGCCGCACAGCAGCAAACAGAGCAAATATCGGTTTTTATCCAATTTAGTTTCCTCCTTTATCCTATCCTCCCTAAAATGTATGCGGACAGGCTGGGAAAATGATTGGTTTCTAAAGAAAATCGGAAGCGCCTTGCCCACCCCCGACAAGCACAAGACGAGCCTCTCAGAAAAGCGTTCTTTGCCTTTTTGGGAGGCCCGTCTTGTGACCTCGAGGGGGTAGGCGCTGGAACTAGACAGTTATCTAACTTCAGGATTTATACATTCCTCATTAACAAACGCAGCCTCCATCAGAAGCTGCGTCTTCATATTACAATTCGATAGATTCTCCTGCTTCCAGCACCTGCCCGACTCCTGTCTCCAGCATGCTGATGAATTTATGCGGATCCTGCTTGATTGGCGGGAACGTGTTGAAGTGAATCGGAACTACCTTTTTGGCGCCAAGCAGTTCTGCTGCGTATGCTGCATCATCCGGCCCCATGGTAAAGTTATCTCCAATTGGCAGAAATGCCAGATCTATTGGATGACGGTCGCCAATTAACTTCATGTCAGAGAAAAGCCCTGTATCCCCAGCATGGTAAATCGTTTTTCCTTCTAGAGTAATAAGCACACCGGCAGGCATTCCCAGGTAGATAATCTCGTTATTTTCTGTCTCAAGGCCTGTTCCATGAAAGGCAGGTGTCAGCTTCACTCTGCCAAAATCAAAGTCATATCCCCCGCCGATAGACATCCCGTGAGCATTGACACCCTGCCAGCCCAAATAGGTGGCAAGCTCAAAATTTGCAATAACAAGAGAGTCATTGCGCTTTGCCAGTTCAATCGTGTCCCCTAGATGGTCACCATGTCCATGGGTGACAATAATGACGTCCGGCTTCTGATCCTCAGCTTTTAAGTCTGTCAAATCATTCCCGGTAATAAAGGGATCTATTAAGATGGTTTTTCCCTGTGATTCGATTTTCACTACGGCATGTCCATGAAATGATACTTTCAATTTTATGCTCCTCTCTAATTTTAAGTTATGTAAGTTACTTCAACGAAAAACAAGTTATTCCTGCTTTCTTTTGATATATACCCGAATTGGCAATCTTTAAAAAGTTTACAATTTCTTATTTAGTTGCTACTCTCAGAGTATTAGTATATAAGGAGGTTCACTATGAATAATAGATTGCAGAAACTATCTCAGTGGATGAAAGAAAATGATATCCAGGCCAGTTTTGTAACATCGCCGGATAATGTTTTTTATTTAAGCGGTTTTTTAAGCGACCCTCATGAACGTTTGCTTGGATTGGCTGTTTTCCAGGAAGAAGAGCCTTTCCTCGTATGTCCGGCCATGGAAAAAGAAGATGCCAAAAAAGCCGGCTGGAGCCATGAAATTATTGGCTACAGCGATATTCAGAACCCGTGGGAATTTATTCAGACATCCATACATAAAAGAATTGGAAAAGTAAATAAAGCCGCCATTGAAAAAGAACATATGAATGTGGAGCGGTATGAAGCGATCTCCGGAATATTTAGCGGGGCTTCATTCGTTTCGGCAGAAGAAAAGCTGCAGCAGCTTCGTATGGTGAAAGATGAAAAAGAATTGGAAATCATCCGCGAAGCATGTGCCCTGGCCGATTTTGCGATTGAAACAGGATGCGCAGAGATCCAGGAAGGAAAAACTGAACTGGATGTTCTAGCTGCCGTAGAATATGCGTTAAAGAAAAAAGGCGTTAACGAAATGTCTTTTTCTACCATGGTCCTGACGGGGGCTAACGGAGCTTCCCCTCATGGTACACCAGGAATGACAAAGATTCAAAAAGGGGATTTAGTCCTATTTGACCTTGGAGTTGTCTGGAATGGCTACTGCTCAGATATTACCAGGACTGTGGCTTACGGTGATATCAATGATAAACAAAAAGAAATTTATGATACGGTCTTAAAAGCTCAGCTTGCAGCTGTGGAAGCGAGCAAGCCGGGGGTCACTTGTGCAGCTATTGACCTGACAGCAAGAAACCTGATAGCAGAAGCCGGCTACGGCGACTATTTTCCTCATCGATTGGGCCATGGACTTGGTGTGAGTGTTCATGAATATCCTTCATTAACAGAAACAAACTCACTTTTGCTTGAAGAAGGAATGGTCTTCACCATCGAGCCGGGAATCTATGTCCCGGGTGTTGCCGGAGTGCGGATTGAAGATGACCTTGCTGTAACAGCAGACGGAGTTGAAATTTTAACCAAGTTCCCGAAAGAACTTCAGATTATTAAATAGAAACCTGAACAAGATTCCACAGAAAATCCGGAGCTGCCCAGCACCGGATTTTCTATAAAATAAGCGTCTGGCTCCAGGTGCCATCGGCTCGAGGTCATAAGCCGATAAGCTGGCGCCTACCGCTTTTCCTATAGCTGTTCCAATTGTGTTCCCGTATCTGAATAGTCAAGGTTATGGGCCTCAGCTACCGCCTTGTATGTCACATAGCCATTTAATGTATTAACTCCCTTTAATAAAGCCTCATTATCCAGACATGCCTGCTTGTAACCTTTATTCGCAATTTGTACTGCATAAGGCACCGTCACGTTGGTCAGTGCAAGTGTTGATGTTCTGGGAACTGCTCCCGGCATGTTAGCTACCGCATAATGAACTACGCCATGTTTTTCATATGTGGGATTGTCATGGGTAGTAATTCGATCCGTTGTTTCAAAAATCCCTCCCTGATCGATTGCGATATCCACGATAACAGAACCAGGGCTCATCGTTTTGATCATTTCCTCTGTGACAAGCTTAGGAGCTTTTGCACCCGGAATCAGTACAGCTCCAATCACGAGGTCTGAATCCTTAACAGCTTCAGCGATATTGTAAGGATTTGAGATTAATGTTGTTACTTCTTTTCCAAAGATATCATCAAGCTGCCTAAGGCGATCCGGATTCAAATCGATCATAGTCACCCTAGCCCCAAGGCCTATTGCCATTTTTGCCGCATTGGTTCCTGCAACCCCGCCGCCGATAATGGTAACATTTCCCCGTTGCACCCCTGGTACCCCCGAAAGCAGGATTCCTTTTCCTCCATGTATTTTTTCTAAAAATTGAGCTCCTACTTGAGCTGCCATTCTCCCGGCCACTTCACTCATTGGAGTCAATAGAGGCAAAGTCCGGTTGGGAAGCTGAACTGTTTCATATGCGATGCCCGCTACTTTCTTATCAATTAAAGCACTTGTCAAATCAGGTTCAGCAGCCAAATGCAGATATGTAAAGAGAATTAACCCTTCCCGAAAATATACATATTCGCCCGGTATCGGCTCTTTTACCTTCATGACCATATCCATTGACCATGCCTCTTCTGCAGTATGAACAATATGTGCACCCGCACTCATATAGTCGTTATCCGAAAAACCGGAACCAGTCCCGGCACCCGCTTCGATATAGACTTCATGTCCAAATTGGATGAGATTCATAACACCAGCAGGGGTCATAGCAACCCTGTTTTCATTGTTTTTTACTTCCTTTGGAACTCCGATACGCATGCTGCATACCTCCGTATTTTAAGTGATATACCTATTAACTTTATATGGCTATTTGAGGGAAAAGTATACAACAGCTTTGCCCATTTTTATCTCTTTACCCTTTATTGACAAATCCTCATTAAAAAAGCTCTCATGTTCCTATGAGAGCTTGCTTTCTTATTGCAGATTGCCTTCATTCCGTTCGTGAGCCTCCATGTCAAACTCGGCATTCGGCTGATCAATAACACCGCTGTTATAAGCGTTCATGATTTGTGCGCTAACTTCATTTGTACCCTGCTCATCAAAAAAATACGCAGACCCTGCTTTCGGTTCTCTCTTTTCCATTTTCATCTGCTCCTTTAATAAATTTTCTTCAGCCTTACTATTGTTCGATTTTTTGTTACAGATATTCAGATTTTACAGCTGTATAATATAGGTAAAGGAGGAGATTCAAATGGGCATGAAGTATAAAAACATATTAGTCGCGGTAGATGGTTCAACGGAAGCAGAATGGGCTTTTAAAAAAGCAATAGAAATTGCGAAGCGCAATAACGCTTCCCTGGTATTGGCACATATCATTGATACCCGCACGTTTGCCACTGTTGAAGCCTATGACCGCACGATTGCAGAAAGAGCTGACCGTTTCGCAACAGAATTAATGGAAAAATACAAAAGAACGGCAATGGATGCAGGCATAGAGAATGTAAATTATGAAGTCGATTATGGTTCCCCAAAAGTGAAGGTTCCAAAAGATATTGCAAGAAAGCACAACGTCGACCTGATCATTTGCGGTGCAACAGGCATGAACGCAGTTGAACGTTTCATCATCGGCAGTGTATCTGAACATATTACCCGCTATGCCCGCTGTGATGTCCTCGTTGTCAGAACGGATAAAGAAGATGAAGAATAGAAAAATGGCGCTGCAGAAGGCAGCGCCATTTTTCTATTCTTTATTAACATACTCTTTAATGCCAAGAGATTCCTTCGCTTTTTCAATCGCGATGCTTACTTGTTTAAATCCTGTTCCGCCTGCACTATTTCTTCTTTTGACAGCTGTATAAGGATCCAGTACTTCATAAATATCTTCTTCAAACAATGAATGGGCATTCTTGAAATCTTCAAGCGGTAAATCCCCAAGGAAGCATCCCTTTTGTACACAGACAAGGACCAGTTTCCCGACAATCTCATGCGCTTCTCTGAATGGAATGCCTTTATCAGATAGATAATCCGCCAATTCAGTAGCATTGGAAAAATCATTTTTAGTCGCTTTTACCATCTGATCTGTTTTAACCTTCATGGTCCGGATCATTCCTGCAAAGATTTTCAGTGAACCTGTGACTGTCTTTACAGTATCAAACATCCCTTCCTTATCTTCCTGCATATCTTTATTATAGGCTAGCGGCAGACCCTTCAGTACTGTCAGCAGCCCCATAAGGTTACCGTATACACGTCCCGTTTTACCGCGGATAAGTTCCGCCATATCCGGATTCTTCTTTTGGGGCATAATGCTGCTGCCTGTTGCAAAGCTGTCATCCAGTTCAATGAATTGAAACTCCTGGCTTGACCAAAGGATGAATTCTTCACTTAAACGTGACAGATGCATCATCAGGATAGAGCTTGAGGATAAAAACTCAAGAATAAAGTCTCTGTCACTTACTGCATCCAGGCTGTTTTCATAGATGCCTTCAAATCCAAGAAGTTCCGCGGTATACACGCGGTCGATTGGGAAAGTGGTTCCAGCCAGTGCCCCTGCTCCAAGCGGAGATAGATTGATTCTTTTTAAGCTTTCAGAAAGTCGCTCTTTGTCTCTCTCAAGCATCCAGAAATAAGCCATTAGGTGATGACCGAAAGAGATCGGCTGTGCCCGCTGCAGATGCGTATAGCCCGGCATTATGGTTTCCACATTATTTTCAGCCTGGATGATTAACTCTTCCTGCATTTCCTGAATCAATTCAACAATCTGCTCCACCTGCTTGCGCAGATATAAGTGCATGTCTGTTGCCACCTGGTCATTTCGGCTTCTTGCGGTATGAAGTTTACCGCCGACTGGCCCGGTCAGTTCGGTCAGATGACTCTCAAGATTTAAATGAATATCTTCAAGTTTTACTGAGTAAGCCAGTTCATCCTTGGCAGCTTTCTCTTTTAGCTGCTGAAGGCCTGTTTTGATTTTTTGAGCTTCGTTCTCAGTGATGATTCCTGTTTTAGAAAGCATGGCAACGTGGGCCATGCTCCCTTCGATATCTTCCATAACCAATTCCTGGTCAAATGAAATCGACGCTCCGAATTCATCTACCCATTCTTCAGCAGATTTTGTGAATCTGCCTCCCCATAACTTTTTCACACTGTCACCTTCTTGCTGTTTTGAACAATGCTCTGCACTTTTGTCGGCAATCCCCAAAGCTTAATAAAGCCAACTGCCGCATTATGATCAAATTCATCATCGGAAGTATAGGTTGCTAACTTTTCATCGTACAGTGAATACGGAGATTTTCTTCCTTCAACAATCGCATGGCCTTTAAATAGCTTCACTCTGACTGTTCCTGTAACAAAGGTTTGAGTCTCTTTCAGGAAAGCTGTTAATGCATTGTTAAGCTGAGAGAACCACAATCCTTCGTATATAAGCTCAGCCACTTTTTTCTCAATAACCGGTTTAAAGTGGGCCAATTCTTTTACCATAGTTAAGTCCTCAAGCTCTTTATGTGCTTTAAGAAGTGTCATCGCTCCCGGACACTCGTAAACTTCACGGGATTTGATTCCGACCAGTCGATTTTCCACATGGTCGATACGTCCAACTCCATGCTTGCCAGCAATCTCATTCAGTTCGGCAATAAGCTCGGAAAGCTTTATACTTTTGCCATTCAAGCTGACAGGTACTCCCTTTTCAAAACCAATTTCAACCGTATCAGGTGTATCAGGAGCTTTTTCAAGAGAAACAGTAAGATCGTATGCATCTTCCGGAGGAGCTGCCCATGGATCTTCCAGGACTCCGCACTCATTGCTTCTGCCCCATAAGTTTTGATCAATGCTGTAAGGAGAATCCAGATTAATTGGGATGGGGATATTATTTTGTTTTGCATATTCAATTTCTTCCTCACGTGACCAGCTCCACTCACGAACTGGAGCTAACACCTGAAGATCAGGGTTTAGAGCCTGGATTGCCACTTCAAAACGAACCTGGTCATTTCCTTTTCCGGTACATCCATGTGCGACGGCAACAGCACCTTCTTTTTCTGCTACTTCAACAAGCTTCTTGGCGATCAGCGGACGTGAAAGAGCAGAGATCAATGGATACTTATTTTCGTATAAAGCATGTGCCTGCAGCGCTATTAATGCATATTCATTAGCAAATTCTTCTTTTGCATCAATTACATAGGATTGGACAGCACCAACAGTTAAAGCTTTTTTCTGGATGAAGTTGAGATCTTTTCCTTCACCAACGTCAAGACAGCAGGCAACAACTGCATAACCTTGGTCCTGCAGCCATTTAACTGCAACTGATGTATCCAAACCGCCTGAGTATGCAAGAACTACTTTATTTTGAGACATATATATTTCCTCCTTAGATTATACGTATAAATATACAATTAAATTATGTTTTTATTCATTTATTATTCTCTTACTTTAACAACCTTTTCTTTAAAAATCAATACTTATTCTTAAAAATGTATAAAAATAAATATTATTTCCCCAAATAAAAAGGGCAAAAGCCCCGTTTTGGCTTTTGCCGGCAATAGTTTAGTGATTTAATGCTTCATAAACCGCTGAAATTACACTCCCATATTGACTGATGCTGTATGTGTCACCTTGAAACTTATGCGGATCCTTTATTGGATCGATGACAGGAGAATGTTTTTTATTTGTCAGGAGAGCGATAGCTAAATGATTTTCTCTGTCTATCACCGTTACCGTTCCTGTCCAGCCGGTATGCCCAAATACTTCTTTCCCAGCATACTGGCTGAACATCCACTCCATACTTGAATCTCCGTTCAAGCGCCATCCTAACCCATATGTAGGATTCATATCATAAGGTTCTACAAATTTATCAATTGTTTGTTTATCAAATAACTTTATATTTCCATAGCCCCCATCATTAAGCATTACCTGCATCAGGACAGCAAGATCTGAAGTTGTGGAAAAGAGGCCAGCATGCCCGGATATTCCATCCATTGAATAAAAGGACTTCTCATCATGAACCTCTCCCTGAAGAGTATAGGTCCGGATATTTGGGAAGGAAATGACCCCATCCCTGGTGTTGCCGTGTAATTCAGTTGCGGCGAAATCCTTTTCTATGAATCCTTTGCGAAGCGGATTAAATAAAGTATGCTTTAACCCCAGGGGCTTATAGATATGATGCTCAGTATAATCGTCAAGTTGCACTCCCGTTATTTTTTCAATAATAAATCCCAGCAGCATATAGTCAATGTCACTGTAAACCAGTTTAGTGCCAGGTTCATACTGAAGGGGAGTTTTTAAAATCATGGAAAGCGTTTTAGTGCGTTCCTGGGAATATAATTCTCCCGCCCTTTCAGGATTATGATAATGGATGCTTGAAGGAAATCCCGCAGTATGGTGGAGCAAGTCGATTATCCGGAGTTCACCTTTCCCTTTTATTTCATCTTCCGCTGAATCTTTAAATTCGGGAAAATAATACTGAATTTTTTCTTCAAGATTGATCTTTCCTTCACTGACAAGATGCTGCAGTGAAAAGTTAACGGCATACATTTTCGTGTTTGATGCTAAATCAAACATGGTTCTTGTCTTCATTTTCTGCGGGTGATTTAACGGATCAG
>NZ_CAXQGS010000005.1:0-38987 GCF_964223445.1 Cytobacillus sp. | reverse complement strand
TAGCCAAGTGGTAAGGCAGAGGTCTGCAAAACCTCCATCCCCGGTTCAAATCCGGGTGTTGCCTCCAAACCATATTCATATGCGGGTGTAGTTTAGTGGTAAAACCTCAGCCTTCCAAGCTGATGATGAGGGTTCGATTCCCTTCACCCGCTCCAACATATGGGCCTATAGCTCAGCTGGTTAGAGCGCACGCCTGATAAGCGTGAGGTCGATGGTTCGAGTCCATTTAGGCCCACCATTATACATACCATTTTCAAACTAATTCCAATAGGAATTAGTTTTTTTTGTGTTTGATAACCCCTTTATAGAACCGTTATTGGATCAATTTATATATATTACATTTATATCTTTAAAGCCAGATTTAAGAGGATTGCGTGATTTTCTAAATCAGGTGAGTTTATGTGAACTATTTGTGAATCGTTATGCTTGCCAGTACAGAATTCAATGGAAGAAAGCCTTGATATTACTATGTTTTTGCTAGTATTTCAGCATTTTGCCTGCGAGATATTTAAAAAAAGTGTGATTCATTTCACTTTTATGAAAACCCTTCTCAACTATGATGTAGGTAACAAAGCTAAGGAGCTGATGGAAGGTGGAAACGCGAAAAGTGGGCCAAAGCAGTTTAAAGGAACATAACTCTCTAAGGGGTACGTTCTTTTCAGTTACAGTTGTGGGACTTGGGATCTTTGTTACTTATTTAATTGTGTATGGTCTTTACATGGCCAGATTATAGGGGGGATAAAAAATGATGCATCGGTCGGAGAAGATATGGCTGATATTAAGCTTTGGAATGATTATTGGATTCATGCTGATTACGGGCTATCAGACATTCGCCCTGGAGATGGGGCCGCCAAGCTATGGAGAGCGAATTGATCCTCAAAAAGTGGATGAGACAGAGCCGTTTAATAATCCCGGGATTAAGAAGATAGGCGACAATGAGTATGAAGTGGTTATGACCCTTCAGGTATTCAGCTTTACCCCAAATGAAATTGAAGTGCCTGCAGGATCAACGGTTCATTTTACTATGACATCAAAAGATGTCGTGCATGGCTTTCAGGTTGCCGACACGAACTTAAATGCAATGGTTGTGCCTGGCTATGTACAAAAGATCACTCAGAAATTTGATAAGCCAGGTGAATATTTGGTTCTTTGCAATGAGTACTGCGGTGCGGGCCATCAGATGATGAGCACCACCATTACGGTGAAATAAAGGGGGGATAGATGGTGGAAACTGTTATTAAGCAAACAGGAAAAACACAAGCTTTTAAGGATAAAGCAAATAAAGTTATGGGAATTAGCCTGGAGGATGCAAAAATAACGAAATCATATTTATCTGTTGCTTTCTTAGCCATCCTGCTGGGGGGAATACTTGGACTTTTGCAAGGGCTGAACCGGGCTGGAATGCTGGAATTGCCGGCATGGCTGAACTATTATCAGGTTCTTACAGCTCACGGTCTGCTTCTGGTAGTCGTACTGTCGGCTTTCTTCACAATTGGTTACTTTTATGCTGGATTATCGCATACGCTGGGAGGACTGCTTCCTAAGGTAAGAATGATGGCCTGGATTGGCTTCTGGATGAAGATTTTCGGATTTGTCCTAGCTGTGATTCCGATTTTAATGAATGAAGCATCTGTTATGTATACTTTTTATCCGCCAATGGCTGCTTCACCTATTTTCTATATCGGCTTAGTCTTCATTGTATTGGGTGTATGGATGTGCGCCTTTGGTGCCTTTATTAATGTGGCTAGCTGGCGAAAGAGGAATCCCGGCCAGCATGTCCCTATTCTTTCTTTCTTTGCTACCGGTGTATTTGTTCTCTTATTCTTTGGCAGCATACCTGTAGCCATTGAGGTGTTTACCATTATCCCTTGGGCTTTTGGATGGATGGAGACAATAAATGTCATGGTTGCACGCACGCTGTTCTGGGCGTTCGGCCATACGCTGGTTAACATCTGGTATTTAACCGCGGTCTCTGCCTGGTATGTCATAGTGCCGAAGGTTATTGGCGGCCGAAGATGGAATGACCTTTTAACAAGAATTGTAGTTATTGCACTAGTAATTATGAATATTACCGGCGGTTTCCATCATCAGATTATTGATCCTGGTATTTCTGAACCTGTGAAATACATGCACGTGTTTATGAGTTTGGCGATTGGTTTTCCTTCATTAATGACTGCTTATGCTATGTTTGCGGTATTTGAGCGTACAGCGAGAAAGAAAGGAGGAAGAGGTCTTGTCGGCTGGTATAAGAAACTTCCATGGGGAGATGTTCGGTTTCTCGCGCCATTTATCGCGATGGCTGCTTTTATTCCTGCCGGAGCGGGTGGAATAGTACAAAGCACAAACCAATTGAACCAGGTTGTTCATAACACAATGTGGATTGTCGGTCATTTCCACTTAACACTTGGCATGTCTGTGGTCATGACGTTCTTCGGCATCAGCTACTGGCTCATTCCTTATGTATCAAAAAGAGTGCTTACACCGCAGATCAATAAACTTGGGGTTATACAAACGATCATATGGACGCTCGGTATGATCATCATGTCCGGAGCGATGCATTGGGTGGGTCTGCTGGGTTCTCCAAGAAGAACTTCCTATTCAACATACTTTGACAATGCGACTGCTTTAAGCTGGGATCCTTATCTGTTCTTCCTGGCTATCGGTGGTAGCCTTCTTATGATCGGTGTACTTATGCAGGTATATGCTGTATTCTACCTCATGTTCTTTGCACCAAAAGGAAACACAGAATTCCCTGTTGCGGAAGTGGAAGAGGATGAAGCGCCAACACCTAGATGGACAGAGCGCTGGGGATTATGGATTGTGTGTATGTTTGTCCTTGTCGGCATGGCTTACGTCATTCCATTGGTCGATTTTATAGTCAATGCACCTCCAGGTTCACCTCCATATAAAACCTGGTAAGGGTAGAGAGATAGCTCGGCTGCTGGGCTGTCTCTTTCTTTAAAAGGAAGTGAGGAATCATGTTTCCAAAAAATAGAACGGTGCTTTCAAGCTTGCTGATACTGGTGTTTGGTGTGGTCCTGTTTTACATTGGCACAGATGGGTTTCAGGCTTTCACTGCCGAAACAGCCAGAATTAATCAGTTAATGGATGATAAGCCTCAATTCCCGGATGTAACACTTGAAGATAATAACGGGAGGATCTTTTCTTTCTCAGAATTCGAAGAGAAATATGTGTTTATTACCTTTTTATATACTTCATGCGGTACTGTTTGTCCTGAACTGGAGGTTAATATGTCTGAAGTATATAAACGGATTCCGGAAGAGTACATCGGAAATGATATTCAGTTTCTGAGCATCAGTTTTGATCCGGAGCGGGATGATCCGGAAACATTGGATACTTACCGGAAGGCCTTTGGAAGTGACGGAGAAACCTGGAGAATGGCCAGGATTCCGAATCAGCAGGAACTTAAGTCTTTACTGGACGGATTTGGAGTCGTTGTCATTCCAGATGAATACGGCAATTTTGCACATAACTCGGCTTTTTATCTGGTGAATCCAAAAGGACAGTTAGTAGAAGTTATGGATTACACACTGATTGAAGAGGCGGCTGATCGGGTAACAGAGATTCTGCAAAGTGGAGGGGAAAAATGATGAAGCCATCAGTATATGGATTCCTGCTGCTTCTAACACTGATTCTCCCGCCAGTAGCTAATTTGCTGGAGTCCATTATGATTACCCATATGCATATGCAAATGCCTCTACTGGTGATCTCGGGTTTATTCATGGCGAAATTCTTTCAAAATCGCTTTCAGAAATTCTTTTCAAATTGGAATGAAAATGGAGTCCCTGGTATTTTGCTGTTTTCGATCATTATGGTTTATTGGTCTCTGCCCAGGACAATGGATGAAGCCTTGACGCTTACAAGTATTGAAGCTTTTAAATTTATTTCACTTCCTTTTTTGGCTGGGGTTCCATTGCGGGACAGCTGGCCAAAGCTAAGTCCATTTTGGAAGCATGCTCTCATTATTTTCTTTACTATCTTATTTTTAGCCCTGGGATGGCTATATATCTGGTCCCCTGTACAGCTTTGCAATAATTATTTGGTCATCGAGCAGATTACGCTGGGATGGGGTTTTATCTCAACCGCGTTTGCAATGGTTATTTACTTGATTTATAGCTATTTCATGGATTTTTCAAAATATGAGTAATAGAATGACTGCTGCCGTCTTGGAAGCAGTTCGTACAATTTCAGCTGGTTTACCTGCTTCAATAAAATAGAATAAAGGCAGAAGATCATAAATATATATGAGAAGGAGTGAGTAATTGGGGAGGGGATGACATGGCGGATCCAATAGTCGTTAGATCGCTGGATGAAATTAAATTTTGGTCCAGGATTATGAAAGAACATGCACTATTTTTAAGTTTAGGGTTTACCTATGAACAAAAACAATTAATCGCCGAAGCACAGCAATTTATCGCTCTATTTGAAAGAATCGAGGAAAAGCTGGCCAGATTTACAATCAACTCAGAACTAAGCCAGGTTCGAGCATTTAATAACGAGGTTTATCAAGCAGCTGCTGCCATCTGGAGCTATAAGAGGAAAGTGCTGGGGCTGACACTAAGATGCGAAATCCGTTCAAATAATTTTCCATTATTGATTGACCATATCAGCAGAGAAGCTGCATACTTTGCAAATCGATTAAAAGACCTAAACTCAGGGATACTCGCACCAAAACCTGAAGCCATTATAGAAGAAAATGTATTCTTTCTCAGGATCATGGCAGATCATGCTAAGTTTATTGGCCATTTACTAGATCCTTCGGAAAGAAAGCTGGTAGAACAGGCAAGAGAGTTTAGTCATGATTTTGACCAATTGGTCTTTCAAGCTGTTGATCTTGACTCTATGCAGCCTGAATCAGAAACGAAACCAATACTTAGCCATTTTTTAAATGAGAATAAGGTATCAGTTGCTTCATTAAGGGACTTTAAGAAAACAGCCAGAGAATTAATAGAGGCGTGCCGGATCAAAAGCAATATTCATCCTCTTCTGGCAGACCATACGTTTAGAGAAGCAGAGAGATTTTTGGAAATTATCGATTTGTTTGAAGCGAGTCTTAAGAGGGCTTAGATTTTCTTGGAAGAAGGGCCATTTCTTTCAGGTTGTTCAAATTTCTGTTATTCCCTTATGCACATTAAAATGAACAAATCAAGCCAGCCTATTTCAGGGCTGGCTTAAATTTTCACTAGTCCAACTTAATTGCACTTTGCTTATTTATTTAATAATAGACAAAAAGATTGCTCTAGACCCACCCGAATTCCGCTTGGTAATATAAGCAAGGGTAAAGTAGGAGGCTAGGGCATGGAAGAGGAAAAGTATCAAAACCTTAAGTTGGGTGAGCGTGCTGCGTTTATTAGTATTGCAGCTTATATATGTCTTTCTGTACTAAAATTAACAATTGGATATGTGAGTGATTCTGCTGCTTTGAAAGCGGATGGATTGAATAATACAACGGATATTATTGCTTCAATTGCAGTGCTTATAGGTCTTAGGATTTCCCAGCGTCCGCCGGATAAAAATCATGGGTATGGCCATTGGAAAAGTGAAACCATCGCTTCCATGGTAGCGTCCTTTATTATGGCTGCTGTGGGCATTCAAGTTCTGCTGAATGCTGTTTCATCTATGTTTGAAGGAGTTAATGAATCTCCTGATATCATTGCGGCATATACGGGAGTTTTTTCTGGAGCGGCAATGTACTTTGTGTACCGCTACAACAAAAAATTAGCCATTAAAATTAACAGCAAGGCCGTTATGGCAACGGCTAAGGATAATATCTCAGACGCCTGGGTGAGTATAGGCACAGCCATCGGAATTTTTGGATCACAACTGAACATGCCATGGCTTGATCCGTTAACAGCCATTATTGTCGGGATATTAATATGTAAAACGGCATGGGATATTTTTGTACAAGCCTCCCATGAGCTTTCAGATGGATTTGATGAAAAAAAGATTAATCATTATCAGGATGTCATCAAAAAAGTAGATGGGGTAAAAGGCATAAAAGATATTAAAGGCAGAAGCTATGGAAACAATGAAGTGATCGATGTGGTCATTCTCGTTAATTCCACACTGGATATTAAGGAAGCCCATGATATTGCGACACATGTTGAGAAAGTGATGATGCAGGATTATGGGGTATATGATGTTCATGTCCATGTGGAGCCGAATTAAAAAAGAAATGCGTCTCTTGATGAGGCGCATTTTTTTTTCTAGCTGAACATTTTATCCAATTCCCGTAAATGATCATAGGCATTTACGAGGTGTTCAGGAACTATTTTTCTTCCATAATCCCAGGAGTTTTTTTCTATTTCAGACATGAGCTGTTCTTTCTCGTCATCTTCTCCATACATTAGGGTTCTTATATCATGTTTGTTTTTCTTGAAATCCAGATAATAGCCTATTTCATGGTATAGCATCAATTTCAACAGGTTCTCATCGGTTTCTTTAATTTTAAAGTTGATTTTGGCTATGTAGCCGTTCACTTTCAGATAGTTAAACTTAATTGTATTCGTTGAGACGTTGTAGCTCATAGGCGCAGTAAGTGTATTGCTGAACTCGTAATTTATATTGAGGCGGTGTTCGTTTAATGTATGTAAAATAATCTTTTCAATATCCCAGATATATAGCACTTCCCTTATCACAGTCCTTTCACAGTGTTCTTGAATTGATTATACAAGGCTATTGATGCCGGTAACAGTGTTTTCGGGTACATTAGGTCCATTTGGGCACAATCGGTAAAAGTGAGAATTTGAGAATGAGGCAAAAGAAGGAGAGTAAAAGAATGGAAACATCTGAAACTTTTTAACTTTTTCTCCGTACATTTGTATATGGTCTTATTTCTTGAGGGGATGAGAAAGTTGGATAATAGAAAACAAACGGTTGTTTCCATTTCAATGATGAAATTGCAGATTTATTTATTCATTGCAACGATTGTGCTGGTATTTGGGGTGCTCTTTTTACATGCAGTGATTTATGGCGGAGGGGAAATGTCTTTTGATCTTATCGGTATGCTATTATTTTTAGCTGGTATGGTTGTTATAGTTGTTTTGCATGAAGCCATCCATCTGGCAGGTTTTCGCTATATTGGCGGTGTTCCATGGAGCGAAATGTCCTGGGGAGTCAATTTGAAATTGGGTGTGGCTTATGCTCATGCCAAACAGCCAGTGACTGTTCAGCAAATGAAAAAGGTTTTAATGCTGCCATTCATTCCGACTGGCTTGTTGCCCCTTGTTCTTGGAATTGTACTGAATATGCCCGGATTATCGATATTAGGGGCGATATTGACTGTTGGATGTTTTGGAGATCTTGTTTTGTATAAAAAGCTCTTAAAATTTTCAAATGATGCTCTAGTCATTGACCATCCGACTAAACCGCAATTTACAGTTTATGAATAGGCTGCAATTCCATATGTTTAAGAACTTTTATGTTTGTTGTCCCAGCCAGTAAATATTTGGGTGAAAAAAAAAGCAACCAGGGCCGCCAGTGATGATATGAGGAGGTTTCTCATTGAATCCAGTCCATAAAGCCGGATCCCTATCAATTTGGATGTATTTGTACACAATCTCCAGTTTTCAAAAACAATGGCTGTTTTATGGAAAAATGGAAAAAAGACGCCGAACAGCATGAGAAAATAAATATACTTTTTCATTATCCTATTCCTTTCTTTCTGATCCTAATAGAAGAATATGATGTCCGTCCTGCTATTAGTATTAAATGGACAAGAAAAAAGGACAGTCACGGGGCTGTCCTTTTTCAGTCTATTATCTTAATGCGTCCATCAATCGCGGAGCTGAATGGCTGTGCTAAATTCTGTATATAGTCAACTAGTGCATCTATATCACTTGGACCGGTCACTCTGTTTGTCCCTTTTCGGAATACTGTAAAATTGTCTCCTCCATCAGCGAGATAAGTATTTACAGCGACCGAATAGTTTTTGCTCGGATCAAGTAATGTTCCGTCAGACAGATATATATCATTTATTTTTTCACCTCTAGGCTTGCTGTCATCCCAAGTATAAGTGAGTCCAGAGATCTGAAGAATTCTTGTTGTATTTGGCTTCCATTGCTGTTTGAGGACATCACGAATTTGGCTGCCTGTCAGGTTCATTTTGACCAGTTGATTGCTGAAGGGAAGGACGACAAATAAGTTTCCCCAAGTAACACGGCCGGCGTCAATGTCTGCCCGGATTCCTCCTGGATTGATGAAAGCCAAATCTGTGTTCATCGCTGTCCGCTGGGAATTGGCAATAAGATTGCCCAGGGCTGATTCACCGCTTCTGTTTTGTTCGGCTGTGATTGAGATTGCGGCAGTGCCGATATATCTGTTCACAGTGGATTCTACTTTTCTTTCATAGCGCTCGATCATCCTGGTTATGTCGCTTGCGGGCTGGATATTCTCTTGAAAAACATTTACAATTTCAGCGTGCTTGCGGACAATATCCTTTGTCTGGGGATCTATTTCTATATCTACATCAGAAAAGGCAGTGCCATATGAGTAGGCCTGTACAAGAAGCTTTCCATCCACCACACTGTTCAGATAGTCATGACTATGGCCTCCGAACATAATATCCACTTCGTCATCCACCTGATGGGCTAACTCTATTAACTGGCCTCTGGCATGCTCCCCATTGAGTTTTGATTTTCCAGGGACATGCGCCAGTACCACAATGGCTCTTACTCCTTGTTTTTTAAGTTCTCGGGTATACTTGTTGATGGCTTCAGCTTCATCGATAAAGATCAGTTCTTTCATACTGTCAGGTGCTGAAAGAGCCGGTGTTTCTTTCATGATGACTCCGATAAATCCAATTGGGATTCCGCTGACGTTTACTATTTTATATGGAGGAAGGAAGGGCTTGCCTGACTTTTGGCTGATTACATTGGACGCAATCCATGGGAATTGGGATCCGGAATAATCTTTTGCTGCTGAAGGGCTGCTGCCACTTAGCAGGCGAAGCAGTTCTTCAGATCCCCGGTCAAATTCATGATTGCCGATAGTGCCAATATCAAACCCCATCTTATTCAAAAATTCAATAGTCGGTTCATCCCGCAGGAGAGCGGATACTGGCGGACTGGCTCCAATCATGTCTCCAGCATGAAGCATAATGGTGTTTTCATTTTCAGAAGCACGCTGCCGCAAATAGGCAGCGAGGTAATCTGCGCGTCCTGCTGGTCTGCCGTTAACCTGCCGAGTGACATTCAGCTGTCCATGGAAATCATTAATGCCCAGCAATTGAATTTGCTTGTATGGTGCTTCTGTACGTTCTTCAACATGGCCGTGATATTCTTCAGAAAGACCCTGCTGATCCCATTGTTCTTTTTCTGCAGGCTGTCCGCCGTATAGAGGCATTCCCAGAAAGCTAAATAATATAAGGGAGAAAAGTATTTTCATAATTCATCCTCCAGTAATTGTGGCAGGGATAGTATTTGCAGATACTAGGGATTTAATCGGGTGATGGGCTATTAGAGATCAGAAAAGTTTGGCCTCCTGCCAAAAGGGTTAGGTCTTAAAGAAACATAATACTGCAAAAGGAGATGACAATACATGAATTATAAGAAGCTATGGCTATCAGTTCCATTGAGTGCAGGATTATTGTTGGCAGGATGCGGAACGGATGAACAGGATCCGCCTCCGGAAACGGAAGATGTGGAATTGGAAGATAATCAGATGGAAGAAAACAATAATGAAGATAGTGAAATGCAGGATCCTGGCACATCAGAAGAATCTGATATGGAGGAGCCCGGCATGAATGAAGAATCACCGCAAAATGAAGAGAGTATGGATCAAAGTGATATGGATATGAATGATGAGGAATCTGACGGGAACTAACCTTCATTAAATTACTTAAAACGGCTGCCGCTGGCAGGCGTTTTTGATGTTCATTCACAAGTAAAAAGCCTGAATTAAGGAAAACGAGTTTAGGAGCAAAATAAAGACAACATTTTTTATCTGGCAGAATTCTGAAAAAATTCCTTTCCTTTGTTACCGCAATTCTGTATACTAAAATTGAATTTAATAGCAATAACTAGGGGTGCCCAATAGCTTGGGCTGAGAAAGAAACGCGCTAAGGTTTCTTGACTCTTTGGACCTTATCTGGATCATACCAGCGTGGGGAAGTTAGAATGTGCAAAAGTTTCTTTGTGCAAAGACATCTGCGGTTAAGCCGGTCCATCTTTATGTGGACCGGCTTTTTTACATATATGGCACTTCCTTGGTTCCAGGTCTCGTCCTTACATTTTTAATAAGGGAGAGATGATTAATGACTGCAAGTTCTTTAAATCATGAGAGTATTTCTATTATGTCAAGCTTTACTGGCAGCAAAAAAGTATATGTGAAGGGTTCCAGGGCTGATATAAAGGTTCCGGTGCGAGAGATAGAATTAAGCCCCACTGCCGGAACGTTTGGTGAAGAGGTCAATGAGCCGGTTCGTGTATATGATACGAGCGGACCATATACGGATCCTCAATATACTGCAGATCTAAAGAAAGGGCTTCCCGCTCTGAGAAGCCGGTGGATTCAGGAACGAGCGGATGTAGAAGAATATGATGGGCGGAAAGTAAAGCCCGAGGACAATGGCTACCTCAATGAAGGTGATCCGCGTGCCAATCATAAAGTCTTTCCTGGCTTAAACCGCAAGCCATTGATAGCGAAAAAAGGGAAGAATGTCACCCAGCTTCACTATGCCAAAAAGGGGATCATTACCCCGGAGATGGAGTTTATAGCTATTCGGGAAAATATGGAACCGGAATTTGTGCGGTCTGAAGTAGCAAGAGGGCGGGCGATAATTCCTTCCAATATCAATCATCCTGAGACAGAGCCAATGATTATCGGAAGAAATTTTCATGTAAAAATTAATGCGAATATTGGAAACTCGGCTGTTTCATCCTCAATTGAAGAAGAGGTAGAGAAAATGACCTGGGCTACCCGATGGGGAGCGGATACAATTATGGATCTGTCTACAGGCAAAAATATTCATACTACACGCGAATGGATTATCAGAAACTCTGCCGTTCCGGTCGGTACTGTTCCCATTTATCAGGCCCTTGAAAAGGTTAATGGCATTGCCGAGGATCTTACGTGGGAAGTATACAGGGATACCCTAATCGAACAAGCAGAGCAGGGGGTTGACTATTTTACCATTCATGCAGGTGTCCTTTTGAGGTATGTGCCGCTGTCGGCAAAACGCTTGACCGGAATTGTGTCGAGAGGCGGATCCATTATGGCTCAATGGTGCCTGCATCATCATAAAGAGAACTTTTTATATACGCACTTTGAAGAAATTTGCGAGATCATGAAAGCTTATGATGTGGCCTTCTCCCTGGGGGATGGACTGAGGCCGGGATCGATTGCAGATGCAAATGACGAGGCTCAATTTGCAGAGCTCGAAACACTTGGAGAGCTGACGAAAATTGCCTGGGAACATGATGTCCAGGTAATGGTCGAGGGACCTGGCCATGTTCCAATGCATTTAATCAAAGAGAATATGGATAAACAATTGGAAATCTGTAAAGAAGCACCATTCTACACACTCGGACCCCTTACGACTGATATAGCTCCGGGCTATGACCATATTACCTCTGCAATCGGGGCTGCCATGATAGGCTGGTATGGTACGGCAATGCTTTGCTATGTTACACCTAAAGAACATTTGGGTTTGCCAAATAGAAACGATGTGCGCGAGGGTGTCATCACGTATAAAATTGCCGCTCATGCTGCAGATCTGGCAAAGGGACATCCTGGAGCGCAAAAAAGGGATGATGCCCTGTCAAAAGCCCGTTTTGAATTTCGCTGGAGAGATCAATTTAATCTTTCTTTGGATCCTGAGCGTGCTTTGGAATTTCATGATGAAACACTGCCGGCTGAAGGTGCAAAAACAGCTCATTTTTGTTCCATGTGCGGGCCAAAGTTTTGCAGTATGAGAATTTCTCAGGATATCCGGAATTATGCAAAAGAACATCAGCTTGAAACAAATGAAGCGATAAAGAAGGGACTGGAAGAAAAAGCTGAGGAATTTAATAAGGCCGGGGGAAATATATATCAGTAGTCTTTTTATAGTTTAATAGAAATTAAATCCGCTGGGGGTGCCTGTTTGCAGGCTGAGATTAAAGCAAAAGCTTTAAGACCCTTGGAACCTGATCTGGCATGCCAGCGTAGGGAAGTGGAGTATCGGGTCTGAATTCCAAGGCCCCATACCGCCGCTTTCTATTTAGAAGGTGGTTTTTTATTTGCACAAAATCTAAAAATAGCACGGGAGCATCCGCAATGAAAAAACAGCTGCATGTTATATCAGATGGAAAGCTTTCTCTAGAGGCCTTTGCTGAAATAGCAGGTGAAGTGGAACCCTTTGCAGATAAGTTCCACTTGAGGGAAAAACATCGAACCGCAAGGGAGCTATATGAAGGAATTGAGCTGCTTTGTAATGAGGGAGTCCCCATTCATAAAATTGTTATAAATGATCGGGTGGATGTTGCATGGACATGTAAGGCAGGTGTACATCTTGCTTTTCACAGCCTTCCAGTCCATGTTGTCAAAATGCATTTTCCAGATATGCCCATCGGATGTTCCGTACATTCTCTTGAAGAAGCAGAAGAGGCTGCAAAACAGGGAGCTGGTTATATCCTGTTTGGACACATATTTGAAACCGATTCTAAGAAGGGAGCTCCGCCAAGGGGCACTGGGTCACTGGAGGCTCTCAAAAAGGCAGTAGAAATTCCGGTATTGGCAATTGGAGGCATTAAACCAGAAAAAGTCCCAGAGGTTTTGGAGGCGGGGGCAGATGGCATTGCTGTAATGTCAGGGATTTTGCAGGCAAAGGACCCTGCAGAGGCAGCAAAGCTCTTTTTAAATAAGTTAGATGAGGAGGGGAAATGATGAGGAAAATATTTGACGCCGTTATAGTTGGCGGCGGCATTAACGGTAGCTCCATTGCTTTTCAACTGGCTAAAAGAGGGTATAAAGTGGCCGTTTTGGATAAGGGGAAAATAGCCGGCAAGGCTTCCGGAGCGGCAGCTGGAATTTTAGGAGCCCAAACGGAACTGACAGAAGACGGCCCGCTATTCCAGCTGGCATGCAAAAGCCGCTCCATGTATCAGAGCCTGATTCCTGAACTGGAAGATTTATCTCAAGTGCATATTGGCTATCAAAATAAGGGTGTATATAAAGTGGCGGCTAATAAAGAAGAGGAGCTGGCATTAAAAAGCTTGATAGAAAGCCAGCAAAAAGCGGGTGAGCAGGCCGAATGGTTTTCGATCGATGACCTGATCAAACGTGAACCATTCGTATCAAATAAATTGAGGGGGGCCATGTATATACCGAATGACGGACAAGTACAGGCATATGAATTGTCCCTTGCCTTTGCAAAAGCTTCAATAGCCCTCGGCGCAGAAATATATGAGTATACACATGTATCAGATTTTATTTTAAAAGATAAAAAGGTTAATGGAGTCAGAACCAGCCTGGGAGAACTTCTGACAGATTCCGTTATTGTTGCTTCCGGGGTCTGGAGCAGGGAGCTTCTTGAAAGAACGGGCCTTTCGCTGCCCATTATTCCGGTTAAAGGCGAGTGCTTCTCGGTCAAGGTTGAAAAACCGCTTGTACAGGGGACGATCTTTTCACATGGATGCTATATCGTTCCAAAGCAATCCGGGAGGCTGGTAGTTGGAGCGACGGTTAAGGTAAATTCATTTGATGAGAAGGTGACCTTTGAGGGAATATCCTTGCTGATGGAAAAGGCTCAAAACCTGGTTCCTGTCATCGCGAATGCGGAATGGGAAGGCGCCTGGACAGGAATTCGTCCGCAATCGGCTGATGGGCAGCCTTTTTTGGGACAACATCCAGCATGTGAAGGGTTATACATTGCAGCTGGGCATTTTCGGAATGGGATCCTCCTTGCCCCGGCAACAGGAGAACTGATGGCAGACATCATGGAAGGCAAAACGGAGCAGCCTAATCCATTTGAGCTGTCCCGCCTTGAATGTTTAGTCCATTCGTCAAAAGGGGTGCTTTTATGAATATTGTCATTAACGGAGATGCTATTGTGCTGCCGGAAACAGTTAATTCTGTTTCACGCCTGCTCGAGCACTTTCATTTGGAGCAAAAGGTAGTCATTGTCGAGCTAAACCAGAACATTTTGGATAATTCCACACATGCTGAAACCATACTGACAGACGGGGATCGAATCGAAATTGTACACTTTGTAGGAGGCGGATGATTTGTTGAAAATTGGACCCTATGAATTTAATTCACGGCTGCTGCTCGGAACAGGAAAATATCCAAGCTTTGATGTGCAAAGGGAAGCTGTAGAAGCTTCGGAAGCAGAGGTGCTTACGTTTGCAGTACGCCGTATGAACATTTTTGAAGCGAACCAGCCCAACTTTTTGGAAAAGCTGGATTTAAAGAAATATAAATTACTCCCAAATACGGCAGGAGCAAGTACAGCTGAGGAGGCTGTTCGAATAGCAAGGCTATCCAAAGCTTCCGGGCTCTGCGACATGATTAAGGTTGAGGTTATTGGATGCAGCAAAACACTTCTTCCCGATCCAATAGAAACAATAAAAGCAGCGGAGATTCTATTAGACGAGGGATTTATTGTTCTTCCTTATACCTCTGATGATGTCGTCCTTGCCCGAAAACTAGAAGAAATAGGCTGCCATGCGGTCATGCCATGTGCTTCGCCAATTGGTTCAGGGCAGGGAATCATTAATCCTATTAATCTTCAATTTATTACAGAGCAGGCTGCTGTTCCGATTATTGTGGATGCTGGAATTGGGAGCCCGGCAGATGCGGCATTGGCAATGGAGCTGGGAGCAGATGGTGTGTTATTAAATACGGCTGTCTCCTCTGCCGATGATCCTGTTAAAATGGCAAAAGCAATGAAACTCGCCATTGAAGCAGGAAGGCTGGGCTATGAAGCTGGCCGGATGCCCCAAAAGCGTTATTCATCAGCAAGCAGCCCGGCGGAAGGAATGGTTTTTAGTTGAATCAGCGATACTCCCGCCAGATATTATTTCCTGCGATTGGCAAAGAAGGACAGAAAAAGCTGAGGGAAAAACACGCTTTGATTGTAGGGGCTGGTGCATTAGGGGCTGCAAATGCAGAAACCCTCACAAGGGCAGGCATCGGCAAATTAACCATTGCCGATCGGGATTATGTGGAGTGGAGCAACCTGCAGCGCCAGCAGCTTTATAGTGAAGAAGACGTTGTTCGTAAAGCTCCAAAAGCGATAGCAGCGGCTAAACGCCTGAAAGCCATCAATTCAGAGGTTCAAGTTATTGCCCGTATAATGGATGTAGGAGTACAGGAGATTGAAGAGCTGATTGAGGGTGTTGATTTAATCATTGACTCAACAGATAATTTTGACATTCGCTTTCTTATCAATGATATAACTCAAAAGCACCGGATTCCCTGGATATATGGAGGGTGTGTGGGGAGCTATGGTTTAAGCTATACCATCTTGCCTGGGGTGTCACCGTGCCTGAATTGCCTGATGGACAAATTGCCATTGGGAGGTGCCACTTGCGATACGGGAGGTGTTATTCAGCCGGCTATTCAAATGGTTGCGGCTTACCAGTCTGCTGAAGCATTAAAGATATTGGCAGAAGACTTGGAATCCTTACGCGGGACACTTGTTTCTTTTGATGTATGGAAAAATCATTTTAGTTCTGTTAATGTTACTTCCTTAAAGAATCCGCAGTGCTTATCGTGTGGGACTAATCCAGTTTATCCCTTCCTGGACTACAGAAATCAGACAAAAACAGCACTGCTTTGCGGGAGGGATACTGTTCAAATCAGGCCTTCAGCCCTTCAGGACATGGATGTTGCTTTTTTGGAAAAATCCCTGGTCTCTCAAGGAATCATGGTAGAGAGCAATCCTTATTTGCTCTCATTTTCGATCGATGAGGCAAGAGTGGTTGTATTTAAGGATGGAAGAGTGCTGGTGCATGGGGTAAGAGACATTCTCCAGGCAAAGAACCTGTATCATCGTTTCCTGGGATAATGAGTTTTGCCTGTCGCTAAGTGTGACAGGATTTATTGACTAATAAGCATTAAATATCAAACTCAAAATTAGGCTAAAATGAAGATGAAGAGCATCTAAACAGGAGTTGATATCATGAAAAATAAAATCCAAAAAATCACACCAAACTTATGGTTCAATACAGAAGCTGAAGAGGCAGCAAACTTTTATACTTCGATTTTTAAGGACTCAGCTATCAGCAAGATTACCCGCTATGGGAATGAAAGGCACGAACTTAGCGACATGCCAGAGGGAAAGGTTATGACTGTAAAATTTCAGCTGGAAGGGCAGGAGTTTACTGCCCTGAATGGCGGACCAAAATTTAAGTTTAATGAGGCAATTTCATTTATTGTTAATTGCGAGAATCAAGAAGAAATAGACTATTATTGGGAAAAGCTCTCTGAAGGCGGGGATGAGAAGGCACAGGCATGCGGCTGGCTGAAGGATCAGTTTGGCGTATCCTGGCAAATCGTACCTGCAGAGTTAAGCGAAATGATCAGCAGCCATGATTCTGAAAAAACCGAGCGAGTAATGAAGGCATTGCTCCAAATGGAGAAAAAGATTGATTTGAATACTTTGAAGAAAGCATTTGAAGGCTAAGAGAAAAAAGACCTGTCCACTCAGCATTTGAAGGACAGGTCTTCTTGGAATTATTTATCCTCTCTTAATAAATAGTTATTTCCATCCTGGTCTTTAAACGTAAACATGGTTCCAAAAGGCATTTTTAGCATATCCTCAACTTCCACGCCATTTTGTTTCATTTGTTCATAAGCAGCTTCAATATCAGATGTGCTGAAAAGGATGGATGGGTGGGCAACTGCAGATGGATTTTGCTGTTCCATGGCTGCCTTTGAATAGAGAACTAAAGTTGTAAATTCATCATTGCTTGGACCAACTTCAATCCAGGCAGCATTTTGTCCCATAGGCTGTTCGAACTTTAGAACAAACCCCATTTTATTCAGCCAGAACTCTTTTGCCTGTTCCTGGTCCTCAACGTATACTGTGATTTTTCCGATTTTATTGATCATATTAAGTTCTCCTTTGATTTCATTCTTATAAAAAGGATTTTATCAGTCCATGGCGGCAAAAACAATTTCAGTATTGGAAAGGTTCGCGTGAATTCACTCCTAATTGGAGATAATTACTGTAACCATTGAGAGGAGAGGGGTTATGTACATAGAATCCATACGGTTCACCGATTCTCCTGTCCATCATCAATTTCCGACATTATATGAGAATTTGGGTCTTCCCGAGGTTTCTTCCTTTATTGAGCAAAAATATGAATTTGATTTCACTGCAGGAAAAACAAAAAGAACTGGGCATGGAAGCATTCGAATGTATAAGCAATATGGAGAGCTTAAGGTGATAATCTCTGAAAAAATGACCGGATTCGGACCAAAAAGGCTTGAAAAGCTGGAGAGTCTGCTTATGGAGGAGGTTAAAGAACGATTTATCAGCAATATTGAAGCCGAAACTAAAACACGAAAAGTGTACCACATGCATTTTGGCCGTAATGACAGGGGTAAATAGGGACAGTTTAACTGTCCCATATGGCTTACTTGGTGTTGTCTCTTTGGGCTTTTAAAGCGATTCTTTCAAGACCATTTTCTCTGTCATCCGCATATTCTGTTTCTTTTGGAAGTGCATTATTCTTATGATCTGATTGGCTTTTCTTTTTCTTTGCCATGATTTTCACCTCCTTTATAGTGATTAAGGCATCTGCGTTTTTAGTTTGCATTCTTTTTATTAGGCTATGCCTTAAGTTTTTGAACCCCCAAAAATTCAATCAAACGTTTGATTGAAAGGTATGCCAGCTCATCTTGCGCTGTACTGAAGTGCGAATTAATAGGATTTTTTCTATATGATGAAACCTCCATGATTACCTTTCGTATTTAAATAGTACAGCGTAATCATGGAGGTTTTCTTTTTGAAAATGATGTGGTTAATCACTGGAATAGTTCTTATTTTGGCAGCAGCAGCTTTGGCCCTATTCATGTATCTAAAGGGGAAAAACAGCGGTGATCCTGAGTCAGTCATCGGGTATGTGCAGGAACACAGGCATACAGACAATATGGCCTTGGTTATTCGGCATAATGATGAAGAGTGGGTTTAATATCAATGAGCTACTGCTGGTGATTATGCAGAGCTGATGAGCCTATTAAACAGGAAAAACTATTTTTCCAAGGAAATCCATTCTTATCTTGACCCGGTTATGGAGCAACTGCTGAAAAATCCCCGCAACCGGGAGTGGCTTCAGCATGCAGGGCAAAAGGGAGAATCAACAGCCTTTGTTTTTACCATCAGCATGTATGCAACCGATAAAGAGGGCAATCGTACAGAAATGGCTTTCCTTGCAAATGATCTGAGCAATGCGCAGTTTAAGGAGCTTTCAAGGAATATGAACAGTTTTCAGCTTCAATTTCTGACAAACAGCGAATTCCGGAACTCTGTAAGGGAGGAGCTGAATTAAGAGTTCGAAAAAGCATTCGCTGTTAATGGCGAATGTTTTTTACATAGTAAAAACCCCGCTAAAGAGCGGGGCTAGGTAATGCTTTCTCTCCTCTGGCCGACCCACCAGTCGATGTGATCCAGGTTGAAGACATACAAATTTCCGTAAGGTCTAAGATGCGGGATCTCCTTATTCTGAATCAGATGATGGATTTTTTCCTCTGTGAGAGGATAGCCAATAGATGCTAAATAAGCGAGCAATTCCTCAATTCGGTAAACTTTTCTCACTTCATCACCTCCCGCTAAAACTCTTTTTGGAAGAATACTTAGTGGCAGGCAATAAGGTATTGAAAAGCTTAGTTAGTATGTACCCTGTTTATAGAGAAGTAATCATGGCGGGAAAAATGAATCCTATCAATAATAAGTATCGTAGAATAGCAGGAAGTATTTGTTAGATTCGGGAACTTATAAGATGATGTTCAAAAGCAGATTCGTAAAAGATTAATTAAAGGGTGGAGAGTATGGTTCGAATTTTATACATAGAAGACGAAAGTGATATTGGCAGCTGGCTGAAAAATGATTTAGAGGAAAGAGGCTATGAGGTTATCTGGCTGCAGTCTGGAGAAGGTATGGAAAATTATCTTTCTGATGCCGATATTGCCATTTTAGATGTGATGCTTCCGGGGCTTGACGGGTTTTCGCTTGGGAAGCGGATTAAGAAAGTAAAGAGTGACATGCCAGTACTTATGCTATCGGCAAGGACGGCGGTAGAGGATAAGCTGGAGGGCCTGAGCTTTGCTGATGATTATCTTACAAAGCCTTTCCAGCCGGATGAGCTCGCTGCGAGGATTGAAGTGCTGTTAAGGCGATTTCAAAAGAATGATCAGGTGCTGGAGCTTCACCACTTACAGGTACATACAAAGGACCTGAGGATTATTGATCGGGATGCAGACGATGAAATTCAATTGACAGGCAAGCAGTATCAGCTGTTTCAGCACTTCATTCGCCATCTGAATCAGATACTGACAAAAGAGCAGCTTTATGAAGGCGTCTGGGGAGAACAATATATGGAGGGCGACAAAACCCTGATGGTTCATATCCGCTATCTTCGTGAAAAACTCGAGAAGAACCCTTCGCGTCCTGAAATCATTGAGACCATTCGCGGAATCGGCTACAGGGTGAAGATATGAAAAGGTTTTTCCAATCGCTGCAGGCGAAGTATATGGCGATTATTCTGGTGGCCTTATTTCTGTTTCAGGCAGCTTATTTACTTGTGGCTATGCTGGCTATGGGTCTCCAAGAGGACATTTCAGGAGAAAAAAACAAGAATGAATCCGATCCCAGTCATATTGAAGAAAAATGGCATGCGGATGCAGCAGAAGTGGAGAATGCCTCAAGTGAAAGCATTCATAAGCTTTTTTCGAAATGGAAAAAGGACTATCCTGAAGCCTCAATGTTTTGGGTGGATGAAAAGGGAAATGTACTGGAGCAGCTGGATGTGAAGGGGGACCTGCCTGCTAATTGGACTCCTGCCTTTACAGCGAAGTTTATTAAGGAACGGTATGGCGGCGATCCGTTTACAGTTATAAGTTTTATTGGCGGGGATGAAAAGAACGGTTTTATCGTTCTTGAAATACCGAGGAATTTATTTCTTCCGCCGATTGTGGAGGTAACAGAGAAATATGGACTTTTCTTAGGAGCCGGTCTGCTTTTGATCATTTCCCTGTTTATTATAGTCTCTTTTTTATTTTTCCGTGGCATCCGCAAAAGACTGCTTCAACTCCAGGAGGCGATGGAAAGACGGGATATGGATAATCTCCCGATCGGCATTGATGTGCAAAACAATGATGAAATCGGCCAGCTGGAACGGACTTTTAATGAGATGATCCTTGAGCTCAAGGAAAGCAAGCAACGCGAGCAGGAGGAAGAACAGCTGCGGAGGGAGCTGATCGCCAATCTGTCCCATGACCTGCGGACGCCTTTAACGAAAATCAATGCGCAAACATACTCGATTGCAAAGGAAAATCTGTCTCCAGGAGGAAAACAGGCGGTCAAAGCGCTGGAAACTTCGATTGTCAATATTGATAGACTGATTGAGAACTTAATGAGCTACACGCTTTTGATGGCGAGCAAGCATAAGCAGGAGCTGATCGAGCTGGATGCTGTCCGGTTTGTTCGTGAAAGTTTGGCATCCTGGTATCCGGTTTTTGAGAAAGAAAGTTTTGAGGTGAACATCGAGTTAGAGCCGTTTGAAGTGAAATGGCTGACCGATCCAATGTGGCTGGGCCGTATTTTTGATAACATTCTGCAAAATATACTGCGGCATGCGAAGGATGGACTTTACCTTAAAGTGGCGACTGAATCCACCGATGAGTACGATGCGATTGTTGTTATCGATCATGGAAAGGGGCTTAAAAACAGCTCCAATGAAAAAGGAGCCGGAATCGGTTTATCCATTGTTGATATGATGGTGAAGGGCATGAAACTGGAGTGGGATATCGATTCCGGTGACGAGGGCACAATCATAAAAATCTTAAGAAAACATTAGGAGCTGCCTTATCAGGAGCTCCTTTTTTGTTTTAAATTCCATAATGCTATCAATTGGTAAATGCCAAAGAGGACTGCCAGAATAACGAGGATAACCCAGGCATAAGTGTGTGGAATAAAAAAATATACGAGTAAACAGGCAAGCAGGAATACAGCGTAGCCAATGTTAAAAAGCCTTTTAAACGTCATAAGGTTTTCCCCTTCCCAAGGTGCTTACTGTATTAGACGATTTAGGAGGAAAAAAGTGTCATTTAAACAAATTTTAAACTTCCCCCTACCTTTGTTTTAACCTTGCCTGGCTAAGATGGAAAGTGAGGTGAGAGGAATGGAGTATGTCGTAAGAACGGAAAATTTATCAAAGCATTTTGGTCAGGAGAAAGCGGTGTCAGGTCTGGAAATGAAAATACCCAAAGGGGAAATCTACGGATTTCTGGGTCCGAATGGTGCAGGGAAAACGACAACGATCCGGATGCTTTTGGGGCTGATGAAGCCTGATTCCGGCAGGATTGAAATTTTTCAAAAAGATTTAAAGAAAGAAAGACTAAATATATTAGGACGGGTAGGCTCGCTTGTAGAATCACCTTCATATTACCCGCATTTAACGGCAAAAGAAAATCTTGAAGCAATGAGAAAAATACTTGGTGTGCCAAAACAGAGAATCGCTGAGGTGCTGGAGATTGTCCGGCTGACTGATGCTGGTGATAAGAAAGTAAAGGGCTTCTCACTCGGCATGAAGCAGCGGCTTGGAATTGCTGCTTCGCTGCTGAATAACCCGGAATTGCTGATTCTGGATGAGCCGACAAACGGATTAGATCCTTCAGGTATTATTGAGATCCGCAATTTAATTAAAAGCCTGCCATCTGAATGCGGGATGACCGTGTTAATTTCCAGTCATTTGCTTTCAGAGATTGATCAGATGGCGACAACAGTAGGTATTGTCACGAAAGGGAAAATGATTTTTCAGGATTCAATTGAATCGATGCGCATGTTTGCACAGCAATCCGTTTTATTAAAGGTCAGCGAGAGCGACAAAGCCTGGCGCTCCCTGCTAGGAAGAGGAATGAAGGCTGGTTTGGATAGCGGCATCATTTCGCTGCCGCAGCAATCGGATGAGCAAGTGGCTGAGGCTGTGCGCGGACTTGTAGCAGATGGATTTTCCGTTTACCGGGTGGAAGAAGAAAAGCGATCATTGGAAGACATTTTCCTTCAGATGACGAGGGAGGAGCAGGCCGGATGATGGAGAAATTACTGGCAGCTGAATTTATGAAGATTAAGCGGAAAGGAATCTGGTTCCTGACCGTACTGGGTCCAATTGGGGTAGTAGCCATGCAGATGGTCAATTACGGGGTGCGCAAGGATTATTTGTTCGGACAGAATGATGACCGGTGGGGGTATTATTTGGATAATATCCATTCGTTCACACCGCTGGCGATTGTGCTGGGCATCGTAATTCTGACGTCATTTATGTCAAGTATTGAAAATGAAACGAACGCCTGGAAACAGCTGATTGCATTGCCAGTTTCGAAAATGAGCGTGTATTTAACGAAGTTCACGGTGCTGTCGATTCTGCTTCTAACTTCTTCTGTGCTTTTGATGCTATTCGCGCTTGCTTTTGGATTGTTTCTTGATTTGGGCGGGGAGATTCCGTATAAGGGTCTGCTGGAATACAGCTTTTATCCTTTTTTTGCGGCTTTGCCAGTTTTGGCGCTGCAGCTTTGGATAGCGACTGTGAGTATAAATCAGGGTGTGCCAATCACTCTGGGGATTCTGGGAGTGATTCTGACATATGCTGGTTTTACTTTGCCGGATTGGCTGATTTGGAAATGGCCGCTGCTGCTGAATGAGTGGAATGAACCGCTTATCAACGTCCTGCTTGGAATTGGAGCCGGCGTTTTACTATACACAGCCGGCATGATTGATTTTGCGAGAAGGGATGTGAAATAGATGCTGTCTATTTTGAAGTCGGAGTGGTTTAAGCTGCGTAAATCAAAGATCTTCAGCATTCTTTTAGTGGGACCGCTGATTGGGCTGGGCGCAGGGATTGGGGCGAATACAGCTGAAACGGCGGGGGTGATGAACGAATGGTACCTGCTTTTGATTTATATGAATTTGCCTTATTCGGTACTCTTTTTGCCGTTAGTCACAGGGGTTCTGGCAAGCCTTGTCTGCCGGTATGAGCATCAGGCCGGGGGCTGGAAGCAGCTTTTGGCGCTGCCTGTCACAAGGGGAAAAGTGTTTGCAGCTAAGTATGCGCTGATCCTGCTATTGGTTTTGCTTATCCAATTATTCTATTTAGCTGCCATTTTTGGAGCAGGATTGTATAAAGGTGTAACCGATCCATTTCCGGCAGCGATTGTCTGGAAAAGCATATTGGGAGGCTGGGTAGCGACTTTCCCATTAGTCGCTCTGCAGCTGTGGATGTCCGTCTGGTTCAAAAGTTTTGCGGCACCTTTTGCGGTCAACGTCGTTTTTACGCTGCCATCCATACTGGCGATGAATTCCGAGAAAGTGGGCCCTTATTATCCTTGGGCACAGCCCTTTGCAATGATGTATCCAGTGACAGACACTGGCGATATATTCTTTATCCCGTGGGAACAGCTTTTGACTGTTATCGGCGGATTCTTTTTATTGTTTTATCTTGGCGGCTATTTTTATTTTCAGCGGAAGGCTGTGTAGACAGGATACCAGGGGAGTAATCTTCTGGTATTTTCAATGGGTCAATTGTAATTATTTGAAACTTTTTCTATATTATTCCGTAAAGCTATAGTGGAATCATTTTAATAGAATAGGAGTGTTCTTAATGGAACAAGAAGTAAAAACAAGCAGCGCAAAACCGAGTATGCTTGGGATGATTTGGAGTCCTGGAGAGCAGTTTGACCGCATCCGAAAAAACCCTAAGATTTGGGTGCCGCTGATTTTAATCAGTATTCTGTATGCCGTGGGCATGTTCCTGATGGCAATGTCTATGGATGCATCTTACCTTGGGCTTGATGGCATGAGTGAGGCCGAGGCAGAGATGGTAATGATGTTTTCGAGAGTTGGTGTGGCAATAACAGGAATTTTCACACCTGTAGTGGTTGCCCTCATTTCCGGTGGCATTTATATGATTTTCATTAAAATTGCTGGATCAGATGCAACGTTCAAACAGATATTTTCCATGAATATTTATATTCTTGTTATTGGCGGGATCGGCCTTGTGGTCAATATGGCATTAAGAGCAGCTATTGGAGGAAATCCGGAAATATTTATTACTAGTTTAGCAGGATTGATGAACAGCGAGAAACCAGGGGTCCTGGGTTCTTTCGAGTTATTCAGCATCTGGCAGTCTGTTGTAACGGCAATTGGCCTTCATCGGGTTGGAGGATTATCAAAAGTCTGGGCCTGGGGCATTGCGATTGCCTTCTTCATCATCGGCATTGTCTTCACTTTAATCAGCAATACCCTTTCAGGAATGACTGGTGTCTAAATGAAAAAGAAAGTTTGGATAGCACTCGGGGTTACGGCTGTGTTTTTGCTGCTGGCTGGCGTTAGCGTCTACAGGCAGGCGTTTGCGAAAGGGCCTGAAGTAAAAACCGCCCATCCGGTTCAGGAAGAAATTAAAGAGCAGATCATGATTCCAGGAACGGCAGAGCTGGTGAATGAGCAGAAAATATATACATCTCCTGAAAAAGGCGAAATAAAGGAATTCCTGGTAGAAGAAGGGGATTCTGTTAAAAAAGGAGAGGTGCTGGCCAAATTTGATGGCCAGGCATTGGAGCTTGAATGGGAAAAGGTCAAACTTCAGGCTGAATCAGGCTATATAAAAATCAACCAGCTGGAAAAAGAGGAAGACCAGCTGGGGGATAAGGAAAAAGAGCTGCGCAAACAGGCTGGTGATAAGGAAGCTGTTAAACAGATACAGCCTGAAAGGGATCAGTTGAAACTGGAAAAGCGATTGGCGAATCTGGAATTAAGCCAGGTGCTTTTACAGAAGAAAGATATTGAAAAACGCCTTGGAGAATTAGAGGTTAAAAGCACAATAGATGGAGTGGTGCTTCAGGTGAACAAGGGAGCCTCCTCTGATCCGGCTTCGGCAGGAAAACCTGTCATTTATGTTGGCGATTTAAAAGCAATCGGCGCATCAGGCTTACTTTCAGAATTCGATTCATTAAAGGTAAAAGAGGGGCAAAAGGTGACTCTCCTGTCCGATGCAATTCCTGAAAAGGAATGGAAAGGCGAAGTCAGCGAAGTAGCTGATATGCCAGAAGAGAATCAGGGAATGAATCCTGCCGAAAATAGTGCGCCACAGTATCGGGTGGAGGTCACGGTGAAGGAAATGTCCCTGAGGTCAGGCTTTCAGCTCATAATGGAAATCGAAACAGATAAGAAGAAGGCGCTGACTGTACCGGCCAACTCGGTTATAACTGGAGACAGCAGCGTATATGTATTCGTGGTCAGGGATCAGAAAAGCTATAAACAGGAAGTAGAGACAGGTGTCGCTTCCGGGAATAAAATCGAGATAACAAGCGGCCTCAATGAGCAGGATTTGATTATTACTAATCCATCAGATCAGCTGAAAGACGGCATGGAAGTGGATGTGAAATGATTGATCTTAAAGGCATAACCAAGTCTTATCAGGCGGGAAAAGAAAGAATTGAAGTATTAAAAGGGATTAATCTGAGCATTGAGCAAGGGGATTCTGTGGCGATTATGGGGCCATCCGGATCGGGAAAGTCCACGCTTATGAATATTATTGGATGTCTCGATCTGCCGACAGAAGGAATATATGAATTGGATGGTGAGAACATATCCAATTACTCGGAAGCAGAGCTGGCAAAGGTCAGAAATCAATCGATCGGGTTTGTGTTTCAGCAGTTTCACCTGCTTCCGAGACTGACGGCCATTCAAAATGTAGAGCTGCCTATGATTTATAGCGGCCTTGCAAAAAAGGAAAGATTGGAACGGGCAGAAGCAGCACTGGTTAAAGTGGGCTTGGCCGATCGGGTGGAGTATCTGCCGAATGCTTTATCAGGAGGGCAGAAGCAGCGGGTTGCCATCGCCAGAGCGATTGTGAACGAACCGAAAATCATATTGGCGGATGAGCCGACAGGTGCTCTTGATACGAAAACAAGCGCCTCTATTATGGAACTGTTCAGGGAGCTGAACCATGAAGGGTCAACGATTGTAATGGTTACACATGAACCAGAGGTTGCAGAATATGCCCATCACACGATTATGGTGAGGGATGGGCTGATTGTGCCCGCAGAACTTTCCCGCAGGGGGGCGCCTACATGAGTTTTTTAGAAAATATCAAAATGGCGCTTAGTTCATTGAAGGCGCATAAAATGAGATCGATTTTAACGATGATTGGGATCATTATTGGTGTTGGGGCTGTCATTATTGTTGTCGCAATCGGCCAGGGCGGAGAAGCAATGCTGAAGACGCAGCTGACAGGTCCCGGCAATACAGTGGAGCTGTTTTATCAGCCCTCTGACGAGGAAATTCAGGCAAACCCGAACATATTTAATGAAGCTCCTTTTGATGGGGAAGATATCAAAGCACTGGAGCAGATTCCAGAGATTAAAAGAGTAGTTGCTTCAAGCTCACAGTTCTCACAGGCTTCATTTGGAGAACAGACAGCTGAAACATCCACAACAGGAGTAGGCCCTGCTTATTTTGAGCTCAACAATGTTGAACTGGAAAAAGGGCGATCGTTTACGGCTGCGGATTTTCTTGGCGGACGCAGGGTAGGGCTTGTCAGCTTTTCCATGCAGGAGGAGCTTTTTGATGGCAAATCGCCGGTTGGCGAAGTAATCCGGATTGGAAACCAGCCTATTGAAATCATTGGCGTCATGAAAAAGCCGACAGGGCTCTTTTCATTCGGTGTTCTTGAGATCTATGTGCCTACTAAAACATGGCAGACTATTTATGGGAAGAGTGACTTTACCCAGGTGACGCTTCAGGCAGAATCCGCTGATCAGCTTCAGACTGCCGGAAAGAAGGCTGCCAGCTTACTTAACAAGATGCATAATACAGAAGAATCGTATATGGTCATCAACATGGAAGAAATGGCAGAAGGAATCGGCCAGATTACAAAGGTCATGACGTTAATCATCGGCAGTATCGCCGGTATCTCGCTGTTTGTTGGCGGAATTGGTGTCATGAATATCATGCTCGTATCTGTAACCGAAAGGACGAGGGAAATCGGCATCCGTAAAGCACTGGGAGCTACCAGGGGGCAAATCATGGGACAGTTTTTAATCGAATCTGTCACACTGACCTTGATCGGCGGAGTGCTGGGAATCCTGCTGGGCTGGGGTTCGGCATCCCTGATTTCATTATTTGCCGGATGGCCATCGCTCATTTCCTGGCAGGTCGTCGCAGGAGCACTTTTCTTCTCAATGGCGATCGGGATCATCTTCGGACTGCTGCCGGCTAATAAAGCTTCGAGGCTGAGTCCAATTGAATCTTTGCGATATGAGTAATTCATTATAAGGCTATCTTCGGCTGAGGCTGGGGGTGGTCTTTTTTGCTGGCTGGGAATGCACTGTAATTAGTTTTTTTAAGGTATCCTATTCCTGGTAATAAAGTAAAATAGAACTATTGCATAATAAGGGTGTGCATAGGATGACCATGCGGGATTTTCTTGATTTTTGCAAGGATCATATGGAAGCTGAAGGGATTGAAAACCGGGAGGATTTTGATTGGCTTCGGAACAAGAGATACCAGGTTTTTCAGGGATATCTGTTTGGAAAACCTGCGCCGATTGCAAAAAAAGATAAGGTATCAGTAAAGTAATGAAGAAAATGCCTGTATTTTGCAAATCTAAACCAAACTCTTATTGTTTTTTTCCATCTGGAAAGATTTATGTGCGGATAGCTGAAAAATATATGCACATAAAATTTTTTCTGTGCGGATAGAAAAGATTTGTGTGCGGATAGAAAAATTTATGTGCGTTCAGCTTTTTTTGAAGGTACTTCCTGCATCAGGGCCAGAGGCTTTTTCATGGTTGTCGTATACGGACTGAAATAATTGTTATGTAATCTATCCGCAATATATGTAACCTTTCACTCATGTTTATATTGCGGACCCAGGGGAATAGTCTACATAGAAACATAATACTGCAAGAGGAGATGATAAAAAATGAAGTATAAGAATCTGCTTTTATCAATTCCATTAGGAGCAGGATTAATGTTAGCAGGCTGTGCTTCTGAGCAGGATCCGCCTCCGGAAGATGAGGAAAACATGGAAATGGATCAGCAGGAAGATAACGAAGAGCCAGATTTAAGTGAAGAGCCAAGCGAAGAGGAAATGGATGAAGAAGAACCTGATATGGATGAAGAGCCTTCTGAAGAAAATCATAATCAGTAAATATACTATATCTGAAAATGGCATCCCATGCGGATGCTATTTTTGTGCATAGAAAAAGTCAGCATAAAAGATGCAAAGGCGATACCTTTTGCACCAGTTAGATTAAATTAAGATTTAGTGACCTAAGAAGCTGTCATGGTTATCAGTAAATCAGCTTAATTTTGCCTGCATCAAGCCTGATACCATATGACTTTGCCTCAGTTTAAGATAGTCCAGTTTCCTCCAAATTAGAGTGAAGTAATGAAATTTTCCAGAATTTAGAGGGGATTTTTCCAAAAGAGAAGAATACTCTCTTTATAAATTTTAATAGGGGAAAAGACGATGGACATTAAAACAAAGAGATTAACCGTAAGAAAGTTCAAGTCAGAAGACTGGCAGGCAGTTTATGAGTACACATCAAATCCAGAAGTAATGAAATACATTCCAGGTGGTATTTTTACAGAAGAAGCTGCTAAAGAGTTTATCCGCATGAATACCGAAAAAGCAGAGCATTTTCCCGTTCTTTTAGAAAATGAAGAGGTACTGATTGGCCATGTCGCTTTTCATAAGTATTTTGGCGATCATACATATGAAATTGGCTGGGTTTTTAATCCGAAGTATTATAATAAAGGCTACGCATCAGAAGCAGCATATGCAGTGCTGAAATATGGCTTTGAAGAACATGGCCTGCACCGGATTATTGCAACCTGCCAGCCTGAGAATCCGCCTTCTTACCGGGTGATGGAGAAAATCGGCATGAGGCGGGAAGGTTTTTTCAAAAAGTGCATTCCACATGGCGATGAATGGTGGGATGAATATTATTATGCGATTTTAAAGGAAGAGTGGAACATGGATAAATAAACAAGCAAGTATATCACCATCCTGAATGGCAAAAATAATAAAATCAGGAGGTGATATACATGGCTAAAGATGTTCTTTGTGAAGTAAATAACTGCACCTTTTGGGAAAAGGGAAATAAGTGCAGTGCAGATGCTATCTATGTTGTCAGCCATACAGGCAAGCAGGCGTCCAACAGCAAAGAGACAGACTGTAAAACCTTTGAACCTGAAGTTTGATCCAAGGGGTAACCGATTTGGTTACCTTCTTTATCTATTATTGATAATAATTATCAGTTTCATTCAAAAAAATTTTACCATGCTGATTCTTTTGTTTTTCGAAGTGGAGTCAGTTTTTTCATGTTCTTAAAGATTTTATAATGGGCAGTAGCTACTTTTTCTTCTACATAATCCAATGAATAATCACCCGATGGATCAGATAGTTCCCCAATCGCACGTGATAGGTGATCAATGACTGTTCTGTATGATTCATTCTTCTTATGGTCTTCCTTTGAATTCATTTCTACCATAATGTCGTGAGCAAGGCTTTGAATTCTCCGTAAACGAATTTGCTTCGCTGGCATATATCGCATCCTCCCCTTTTTTTGCTGAATCAATATATTATATATGGCCTTTTCATAGAAAAAATAACTGAAATCCGATGTGCGCATTTATTGGAATATTATAGTATAATGAGTGAGTCTTGTTTTTTCTGACAATTTAGTAAAAGGAGGCGTTCAATATGCTAAATAAAACTTTAGTCATTATGGATCAAAGTAAGGGGAGAACGCCTAATTAATTTCAGCGTTTCCCCAAAATGTGAAAAGGGGAAATTTAAATGAATACTGGGAATGTGAGAATAGAAGAAGTAACAGCAGATAATTGGTATGAATGCTGCCTGCTCGAACTTGCAGAGGAACAAAAAGCCTATTTGGAGCCGAATGCTTTTTCCATTGTGCAATCTAAATATGAATCGGCGCTGAGACCGTATGTGATTTACTTGGAAGATAAAGCTGTCGGCTTTTTAATGTTTAATACATGTATAGAAGAATTGGATGCTTACTGGATCTACCGGATTATGGTTGATAAGTCGCACCAAGGCAAGGGAATAGGCAAAAAAGCGACGGATCTGATCATTGCGGAGATGGCAAAACTGCCGAATGCGAAAAAAATTGCAGTAGGCTACCATCCTGAGAATCTTGGGGCACACAAGCTTTATGCAAGTTTGGGGTTTGCAGATCATGGCCACCGATTTGGGAAGGAAATGGCGGTTGTGAAAGATTTAGGCTAAGGAACAGGAGGAAGAAGCAGAATGAAAGTGGGAATGGCCCCGTTTATAGGAGGGCTGATTTTGCTTATGTCCTGCATCTTTCTGTCTGCCTATTGGACAGTCGCCGGCAGTTTCATGGGGATCTTCGGAGGCATGATGATGGGAAGCTCTTCTTATTTCCTTGCGAAACCGGACAAAAGGCAGGTTAAGCGATAATGGAATTTATGATTTTTTTATTTGTATTCTTTATTTTTCTGGCAATCAGTTCTGTAATGAATGTGTTATTCAAGATGACCGAAAAGAAACATTGGGGTATGTCACTGCTGCTGAGTCTGGTGTTAACAGTCATTGCCATTGCCATTTTGGGGATTAAATAAAGATTGAATCCGGGTATTTTTGGTATAAAAATGCTTGGAAAACACAAACTTTAAGTATCCTATTACGAAAAGGTGATGAAAAATGGATAAACAATATCATTTTGCAAGTTTGTCCGACGGAGATCTGCAGCAGGTGCATAATCTGGAAAAGAGGTTAAGTGAGGAAAAGGGAGAAGAAGTCATCCTCATTGCTTATCATGATCAAAAAGAGAACAATGAATAAAATGAGTAGAAAACCCCAGGCAGAGATTGTAAATCAAACTGTATATCCAGAAAAAGACGCTTGGGAATTTTAAATCCCAAGCGTCTTTTTCTGGATAATTTATTATTTATCTACAGACAGTGCATCATACACCTTCACCTGAGGAGGTGCAGAAAAGTATTGTGGAGCCTTTGCTGTAAATGATGTAAAATGTTCTGTCTGATTGTGGAACTTCACAGCGTCCATATCCTTCCACAATTCCATCATGGTATAGGAACCCGCTTTTTCTGTATCTTTTACCAGGTCATAAGAGATATTGCCTTCTTCTGCTCTGGAAGCCTCGATCAGCGGACGAATTTCAGCAAGAAAATCATTTTCTTTATCAGTTTGTACTTGGAAGCCAGCATGAATAATGATCATGTTATATTTCTCCTTTATGAGTTATTTCCATTCCGTGATATCTTCAACAGGCAGGCGGACAGATTTATACCCCTGATCAGCAGCTTTGCCGATTGAGATAAGCATGACAGGGTAGTAGCGTTCCTTATCCAGATGGAATGCTTCAGCTATCCTGTCTTTTTCATAGCCTCCAATTGGATTTGTATCATAGCCATGGGCACGAGCTGCAAGCATTAGCTGCATGGAAACGAGACCAGCATCGATCAGGTTCATTTCTTTCTTTTGCTCGAATGTCATATTTTCCACTAAGCCTTTGATGGATGGCACCTGGGTGTCTCTTACATCAGCAGGCATGTATCCTTTTTCAACAGCTGTATCATAAATTTTTTCAATGTATGCTTCACTCTTCATATCAACAAAGACAGCGATGACAGCTGCTGATGTCTCAACTTGTCTTTGATTGAATTTTGCGAGCGGTGCCAGTGTGTCTTTGCCTTCTTTTGAATCAATGACCACAAAACGCCATGGCTGCAGGTTTACGGATGAAGGAGCTAAAGATGCTTCTTCCAGGATTTCAGCCATTTCTTCTCTGCTGATTTTGACTGTTGGGTCATAATTACGGATGGAACGTCGGCCTGTGATGATTTCTTTAAAGTCATTGATAATGGTTTTATTCATGATGAACTCTCCTTTATGTTTTTCTGGATGTGAAAATTAAATATTATCTACATTTTCCTGGATGCGTGTGAGCATATTTAGTAGTGTGCTTCGCTCAAGTTCCGAAAAGCCGTTCAGGATTTTGGAAATAAACCGCTTCTTTTCTTCGCAGTAAGCAGCAATTTTCGTTTTGCCTTCCTCTGTCAGGCTGACGTAAGTAAAACGGTTATCTTCAGGATTTTTCCTGCGGATCACCATGCCCTTTTCTTCCAGCTGTTTAAGGTGTCTTGTGACAGCAGCATGATCAATATTCACTTTTTTCTGAAGCTCCCGCTGCGTAATTTCTTCCGCTTCAAAAAGCTCCCGAAGAATCTCAAGCCGTGATTGGCTGATGCCTGTACAGCGTTCAAACTTTGGCATTGTCTGTTTGCTGAGTTCAAACAGCCGGGCAGCAATTAATTCTTCTTCCTTTGAACATTTGAACACAGCATCCCCCGCCTTTTAGATAATTGATAGGTCAATGATTGATACGTCAATTAATATACTGCAAAATATTTTAGAAGTCAAACTGGATGCTTAAGGCAAAGAAAACCCTGCTGAACCAACTTATGGATCAGCAGGGTTATCAGTCATTGAGCTTCGTTTTCCTAAAGTTTCTCTGCTTCTATCAGCCATACATATCGATTGAGCTGCTTAAACTCAACAGAGAATTCATTGGAATGAAACATGCTTTCTAATATGGGGATGGTTGTATAGTGTTCTGTTTCCAGGTCTTGTGCCAGGCTGAGGTAATGATTGTTTTTAGCTTCCTGGATAAAAGTCTCTTTTTCGCCCATGCTTCCAAAGACAGTATCGGCAAAAACGACTTTCCCGCCAGTTGAAAGGAGGGTGGCATATTTAGAGATGGCATTGGCTTTTTCGCTGTCTTCTAAATGATGGAATGCGTACGAGCTGACAAAGGCATCTATGGGACCAAACAATTGAAAGTTTAAAAAATCACCATCTAATAATGTAAGATGAGGCATTTTTTTGCCTGCTATTTTTCTCATGGCAGCAGAAGGTTCCACTCCGATTATTGAACAGCCTTTCTCCAGTAGCCTTTGAGTTAGGTTGCCGGTACCTGTACCGAATTCCACCACATTTCCATTCACAAGATTGGCAACCTCTTGAAGGATATGTTCATAATTCAAAAACACCTCTTGATATTCAATGTCTTTACCCGTTACAGCCTGATCATAGGATTCTGCCCAATGATCAAACAAATCTACAAATTCACGGCCCATTGTAAAAATCACCCCTTCAATTCTTATAATACTTATTGGTATAGTATGAATTAATATCTCACTTGGCAACTTTGCAATCATCCTTAATTCTCAGTTGCCAGCGGATTTTTCAGCTGACAATTGACAAAAATAAACTTAAAACATACTATGCAAGTAGGAATAATAGGAATTAAAAGAAACGTAAGAAATATCCAAAAAACGCAATGAAGAAGAGTAACCATTCTTTCTGAAAAACAGAGGTGCTGACGATGAATTATTACAGCAGTGTGAATGAATTAATTGGGCGTACCCCTCTTGTGAAAATTAAACACTATGCTATTCCGCAGGGAGTAAATGTTTTCGCAAAGCTTGAATATTTTAACCCGGGAGGCAGTGTAAAGGACCGGTTAGGACAGAACTTGATTCAGACAGCTATTGAGGATGGGCTGGTTCCGGAAGATGGGGCTGTAATTGAACCGACTGCAGGGAATACAGGAATTGGCTTAGCGCTTGCTGCTATTGGAACGAAGATCAAAATCATCTGTGTCGTACCTCAAAAATTCAGTGTTGAAAAACAGAAGCTAATGAAGGCGTTAGGGGCAGAAGTTATTAATACCCCGACTGAAGAAGGAATGAAAGGCGCTATTAGGAAGGCGGAGGAACTGCTGCTGAAGATTCCTAATTCCTATAGTCCTCAGCAGTTCAGCAATGAAAATAACCCGCAAACGTATTATGAAACATTGGGACCTGAGATTTTCGAAGCATTAGATGGGAAACTTGATATTTTTGCAGCTGGAGCAGGGACTGGCGGTACGTTTATGGGCTGCGCCAGATATCTTAAAGAAAAGAACCCAAAGATAAAGACAGTTATCGTCGAACCTGAAGGCTCCGTTTTAAATGGCGGAAAGGCAGGGCCGCATCGAACCGAGGGAATCGGGATGGAGTTTTTGCCGCCGTATATGGAAATAGGCTTATTTGAGGCCATTCATACCATTTCAGATAAAGATGCCTTCAAACGAGTGAAGGAGCTGGCATTGCTGCAAGGATACTTAGTTGGAAGTTCGTCAGGAGCTGCTTTTGAAGCAACGCTGAGAGAAGCTGAAAATGCTCGGCCCGGCACGAATATTGTCACCATTTTTCCTGACAGCAGTGAGCGGTATATAAGTAAATCAATTTATGAGGAGGATGAACAATGAGAAGGAAAACACAAATGATTCACGGCGGTATTTCCAGAGATGATTATACAGGTGCCGTCTCCATACCTGTCCACCATGCCAGTACCTTTAAACAAGATGGAGTGGGCAATTTCGTTTATGAGTATGCAAGAACCGGAAATCCGACCAGGCATGCTTTAGAGGAATTAATAAAGGATCTGGAAGGCGGATACCGCGGGTTTGCTTTCGGTTCCGGCATGGCAGCTATTTCTTCTGTAATGCACTTATTTTCAACAGGAGATCATGTTATTTTCACAGATGATGTGTATGGCGGGTCCTATCGATTAGTGACAAAGGTTTTGACGAAATATAATGTAGATGTAACCTTTGTGGATACAAGTGATTTGGCTGCTGTGGAAGCGGCAATACAGGAAAATACAAAAGCCATCTATGTTGAGACACCGACGAATCCATTGCTGAAGATTACAGACCTGGCCGGAATTTCCAAACTGGCCAAATCCAAGAATTTGCTTATGATTGTGGATAACACCTTCAGTACACCATACTGGCAAAATCCAATAGAACTGGGTGCTGATATAGTCTTGCACAGTGCCACCAAATATATAGGCGGACATAGTGATGTGGTTGCCGGGCTGGTTGTGGTGAATACTGAACAGCTTGCAGCAGATATGCACTTCATCCAAAATTCAATTGGTGCTGTTCTGGGACCGCAGGATAGCTGGCTATTAATCAGGGGAATTCGGACACTGGCCATTCGGATGGAGGAAATTGAAGAAAATGCGAAAAGGGTGGCAAATTTTCTTACCAATCATCCGCAGGTTTCAAAGGTTTATTATCCAGGATTTAAAGATCAAAAAGGCCATGACATTCACTCAAAGCAGGCACGGGGATTTGGCGGAATGATTTCCTTCGATGCCGGAAGCGGTGAAAAGGCAGAAGAGGTGCTGAAAAAAGTAAGATATTTTACCCTGGCAGAAAGTTTGGGTGCAGTTGAAAGCCTGATTTCCCTTCCAGCCAAAATGACGCATGCATCGATACCGAAAGAACGCCGTCTGGAACTGGGAATTACAGATGGCCTGATTCGAATTTCAGTTGGCCTGGAGGATGCCGAAGACTTAATTGAGGATTTGCAGTCAGTGCTATAAGGAAAAGCCCCATTTAGTTACAACATTCTAAATGGGGCTTGCTTTTTTTATATAATATGATTAACTTCTTAAAGCTCTTCTGACTTTCCTTGCAAAATTGATTGGATGATCAACAACCTGGATATTCACATAAATGAGGCTGGGCTGATCAAATAGCCACTCATTGTGTACGGACGAAACGGTTATTCCCTGTTTAATAATGGCACCAGCAAATCCATCAACTTCCTTTTGCAAAAGGGCCACCCTGCCCAGACACAATGCCCGTCCTGACCTGGTATCCATCGATTCAAATGAGAAAGAAGTTGTTACGTTAAATGGTTTTCCCATAATGGTGACTTCCAGTTCATCCCGATTAATCGTTGCAACACACTTCCCGCCGGCAAATCCTTCCTGGCCGCCGATTGTTCTTGCAAACTGCTGACACAGCGCTTCTTCATTAATAGCCATACCTTTATACCTCCCCGTCACTTATTATTAGTGACCTGCCCTAACAACTTTTGCTCTAATGTATGATGTTGGGCTCTGGAGTGTTCTGGGCATCAGTATCAAAACAAATAAGCTATATTAATTATTAGGGTTAATGTGGTAATATAAGGTAAATGGAAGGAGTGATGCCATATTCAGCTTCCCCATGAAAAAGGTTTAATACCTAAGTTATTCAGCCTAAGCCTGATTTACATTTTAAGTGTAATCCCCATTAGCATCATTTGTGTTAACTTCATTCATAAATTCTACTTTCATCCTCAATTCTTCTTAGCATTTAGCACCTATAAGCTATCTTATGTGATTTTTAGTGCAGGATTTTTTCTTTTGTTCGCTGTTGCCGGGCTTTTTCTGTATTCCAGGGAAATGAATTCTTCAAAACGGCTGACATTAACAGCTGTTTTCTTGTTTGGCCTGTCTCTTTTCATATTCTTTATGTCTTTTGATGTGTATACCTATTTGGATGAAAGCGGAATTCATATAAATAGCGTATCCAATATAAAGGCAGTTGAAAGCTATCAGTGGGAAGAGGTAGAGTCGGTCACTCAGCTAAACAAGAGAGGGCTGCCAGCTCAGCTTGAGATTGCTTTAGAAGGTGATAAAAAGATTTTGCTGAATCTGCATTCAGACTGGTATGCAAAGAGAAGGGCGTTTTACGAGGTGCTTCGGGAATATGAACTTCCACTTGATACAAGGGAAAAATAAGTGCCTGTCATCTCAACAGGCACTTATTTTCTTAATTATGGTCTGCAAGAAAAACATCATCTATCTGCCGGGCTAGCTTAAAATCCAGACCTGTCAGCCCATTTTCACTCCAGGAAGTGAGGGAGACGATCACCATTTTGTATTGAATGGCGATAAAAGGATGATGATTTTCGTTTTCAGCAAGAGATGCAATTTTATTTACGAAGGCGATACCGTCTAAATATTCTTTGAAGCGATAGCGCCGTTCAATCCATTTGCTGTCTTTTCTTTTCCAGTCTGGCAGCTTGGATAGTTTCCGGGCTATTTCTTCTTCACTTATTTTTGTCATACTGTGACATGCCTCCAATCAAAGATGACATCGAGTCCGTTTTGAATCAGGCGGACATAGCGTTCTTCCTTACTTAACTTTTCAAGCTGGTCCAGAAGCAGTTTTTTCAAAGGCGATTCTTTGTCATGCTTTTCAAGCAGTTCCAGAACTTCCAGCTGAAGCAGCCATTCTTCCGGGAACTCATCAAGAATTTTTCCGATAACACTGTGAAGAAGGACATCCTGAGGGAAATTCGTTTCCCGGATTTGTCTTACTTCCGCATATAATTCTTCCAGAGGGGTTAGGGCTTTTCCTTCTTTTGGGCTATCTTCATTCATAACAGATTCTCCGTGGAATGCAGCGTAATCCGCTGCGATTGGACGTGCAGAAACAATCTGGCTGCCCACAGCTAAATCATAGATGCCCCAAGTGGGGTGGAACAAGATTTCATCTTCCTTTTTGACGAGACATTCTTCAAGTGATATTAAAACAAGGGAATCATGATTAAATAACAGATTCGTCACATGGCCGGAAATTTCTACTCCGCTTTCGAAGGTGATTTGCATCATTTTATTCATCTCGATGCCAAGTTTTTTCAGGCTCTGTTCTGTTTGATTTTCAAGCCTAATGCCTCCAGCCAATTTTCCGATCGGCGCTCCAAAGCCGTCATGGTGAATATCAGGCCCATGATGATTAATTTGTTCATTTTGAATCGAAAGGGCACTCGGACCTGTCGTTTTGACATAGATGGCTTCACCTTCTGCATCCTTTATGATATCAGTGAAAAGACCAGTAATTTGAATGCCTGAATTGAGTTCGATGTGCGCAACCTGGCTTGAAGCGATCGCTTTTTCGATAGCCGCTGTTCCACCTTGCCTGAAGGCCATGGACTCGCCGAATCTCGTCACTTCCTCTATCAATTGTTCAAAGCTTTCGCAAACAAATAGCTGGGTCTGCATAGATGTAACGTCATAGCTGGTGTTAATAGCATCTTCAATTGTGAACCGGCGTTTCTTCACCTGATCGGACAGGCAATGCTTGCTTTCGCCCACAGATGACAGCAGTCCTGCACCAAAGATTTTGGGCTTCTGCAGTTCGCCAATCAGGCCAAATTCGACCGTCCACCAGAAAATCCGGGAGATTTGCTCAGCTTCAGAAAGTCCTTTTACTTGCCGCTGTTTTTCCATTAATCGCTGTTTGGCTGCTTCAATTTCTTCTTCAGTTGAGGCTGGACTTTCCATGACAATCGATAAATGCCTGGTTGCCTCAAACACCTCATGTTCTTCTTTTGTCGCAAAAGCGTTAGCTCCGATATTCCCTATTAATTTAACAAACTCTGAGTAGGTTTCATCAAATAAAATCGGTGCATGCCCCGCCGCTTCATGGAGAATGTCAGGAGCGGGTGTGTATTCGATATTGGTCTTCTGGCGTATATCCGTTGCGATAGGAAGGATGCCATGCGCTTGAAAATCAAAAAACGCTGTGCCGGGAATCAATCCGTCGACAATGACAGCCCCCCAGCCGATTTTATCTAAATGATCGTTCATTTCACTTACCCGTGGAATGCTGTCGATGGAAATGCCGGATGACTTCAGACCTGAAGTGAATGCATCATGGGCGATGTCCTCAAGGAAATGATGATTTTGCCTCATCACATATCTCCAAACCGCATGGTCAATGGGACTGTAAGCATTGTAATGCTGCTGGGCTGTAAAAGGGCGTAAGTGCAGGGGAATCGATTTCTTCATTTGGTAGGTCTCCTTTTATTAGTTTTCATGCTTAAACGCTTTTGAGTGCGAAAGTAAATAGATCGGAAGA
>NZ_CAXQGS010000004.1:0-4137 GCF_964223445.1 Cytobacillus sp. | reverse complement strand
ATTTGACTCAAATGTGAAGATAGATTCCCATAAATATTTAGAGTTCAGAAATAATTGATTGACAATTGGATGAATTTAAATTATTATCGCTTTAAATAATTAAAAAATTGAATATTTTTCTTCTTATCCAGAGAGGTGGAGGGACTGGCCCTTTGAAGCCTCGGCAGCAGGTTCTGATGAATACTGTGCCAATTCCAGCAAGCGCATCGCTTGAAAGATGAGAAGAGGGTTTAAAAAACTCTCTTCTTAGGAGGAGAGTTTTTTAATTGTTTATAAATCCAACTTAAGTTATGCGAAAAGTAGATATTTAAAAATGCAAGAGGAGAGAAGAAAAATGAAATATGGTTTCTGGTTGCCGATTTTTGGAGGCTGGCTGCGAAATGTAGATGACGAAAAGATGCCGCCAACCTTTGAATACGCTAAAAACGTCATTCAGTCGGCTGAAAAATGGGGGTACTCGACTACATTAATAGCTGAATTATATTTAAATGATATTAAAGGACCGGACCATGATTCTCTTGAAGCCTGGTCCACGGCAGCCGCACTTGCAGCCGTGACGGAAAAAATTGAAATTATGACGGCGATCCGTCCTGGTTTTCATAATCCTGCTGTAGCAGCAAAAATGGCAGCCAATATTGATCAAATCAGCAGCGGCCGCTTTACTCTTAATGTTGTTTCTGCCTGGTGGGCTGAAGAAGCCCGTCAATATGGTGGTATTTTTACAGAACATGATGAGCGTTATGCCCGCACCGAGGAGTTCATTGATGTTCTGAAAGGCTTATGGACAGAAGATACCTTCAGCTTTTCTGGCCAATTTTACGACTTAAAAGAAACGAAGCTTGCACCGAAGCCTGTTCAACGACCTAACCCCATTCTTTATGCAGGCGGTGAAAGCGAAAAAGGCAAGCAGACCATTGCAGAAAAATGTGATGCTTATGTCATGCACGGCGGAACGGTTGAAGAGATTGACCGGAAAATAGGAGAAATGAAGGGACGGCGTGAACAAACGGGGAATGCGCCATTCAGTTCTTTCGGAATGGCTGCGTATGTTATTTGCCGTGAAACAGAAGAAGAGGCTCTTGCTGAGCTTGAAAAAATCACGACTGTGAAGGATTCCAGCGGATACGCTGGCTTTAAGGACTTCACGACAAAGTCACAATTAGAGCAGCAGATTCAGCTGCAGGATTACTCTGTCTCCAATAGAGGTCTGCGGCCAAACTTAATAGGAACACCAGAGCAAATTGCTGATCGAATCCTGCAATTTGAAGAAGCTGGCCTGGACTTGCTATTATTGCAATTCTCACCTCAGCTGGAGGAAATGGAACGCTTTGCAAAGACAGTAATGCCATTAGTGGAACAAAGACGCAGTTTAATAAAGAGCTAGAAAGGGGCCTGAATAATGAGCAAGGTATATGTAATACATGAAAATAGTGAGTGGACAGTCCATTTGACAAAAAGGCTGGAGGAACTGGGTGTTCCTTATGAAGAATGGCATTTAGACGAAGGAACGCTGGATTTATCGGCAGAACCGCCGGAAGGAATTTTCTATAGCCGGATGAGTGCTTCATCTCATACCCGTGATCATCGCTTTGCAGCTGAATTTTCCGGACAAGTATTGGCGTGGCTTGAAGCACATGGCCGTACTGTTCTAAATGGAACGAGCGCTTTAAAGCTGGAAGTTAGCAAGGTCCTGCAGTACTTGGAGTTAAACAAGTCTGGTGTCAGGACTCCAAAAACGATTGCAGCGGTTGGAAAAAAACACATTATTAAGGCAGCCGAGACGTTTGCGGGACAGCCGTTTATCACGAAGCATAACCGAGCCGGAAAAGGCCTGGGTGTTCAATTATTCCATAGTATTGATGCTCTAAAAGCTTATGTGGAGGGACCTTCCTTCGAAGAGCCTGTTGATGGCATTACCCTTATTCAGGAATACATTCAATCTCCTGAAAGCTATATCACCCGCTGTGAATTTGTAGGAGGCAGCTTTGTTTATGCTGTAAGGGTTGATACTTCTGAAGGATTTGAACTTTGCCCGGCGGACGCATGCCAGATTGGCGACTTATTCTGCCCGGTCGGAGAAGAGGTTGAAGAAAAGCCTAAGTTCCAGATTATTGAAGGTTTTGAGGACGAAATTTTAGAAAAATATAAAGACGTTCTGGCCAGGAATGATATTCAAGTTGCTGGAATTGAATTTATTAGAAATGCTGAAGGTGACATTTACACTTATGATATTAATACAAACACAAACTATAATTCGGATGCAGAAGCAAAAGCCGGAAAATATGGCATGCTCGAATTAGCTTCATTATTAAAGAAGACCTTGGAAGAAAAATACGCAGCATCAGCTGCCGTTTAATTTGAGTGGACCTGCATCTGCAGGTCCATTTAAAATTTGGGAGGCTGCTAGTTTCGTAAACATTCTTATATACTAAAAGCCTCTAAATGAACACTTTTTTAATTACAAAAACTCTCCTGCATGTTTCCTATACTATAATAATAGTTGGACTAAGTTTGTCGAATGATATGAAAGTGTATTTGGGGGCAGGCTGCCATAAGCGGACTAGGAGGAACAGGAGACGTTGCAATCCTTTCTGCTTCCAACCGAATGTCTCTCATGCCTTTCGCACAGGTATCCACACGACTTGGAGGAGCATCTACAGTCATCCTTGCCATCATGCTGCTAAAGCTTTTTAACTGATTTGTAAAGAAAAGAAAAAACAGGCAGCGGCTTTAATTGCCTGTTTTTTTAGTTACAAAATAGGGTACTTTAGTTAAAAAACCTAGTGGGAAATAGTCAGGGTCATTAACATAAACAGGGGGAAATTTGCATAGCACAAATCTAAGAAAGAAAGAAGGAATTTCCATGAATATTCCTGATAATGTCATTATTACCACATTAAAAGGAAAAGACATTCTCTCAAATCCTTTTTTAAATAAAGGAACTGCTTTTACCAAAGAGGAAAGGGAAGAGCTTGGACTTGACGGCCTGCTGCCGCCTCATGTTCTGACGCTTGATGAACAGGCAGAAAGGGTGTATGAGCAATACTCTATGCGCACCACGGATCTTTTCAAAAACGGGGTTCTATATGACTTATATAACCGCAATGTTGTTCTGTTTTACCGGCTTTTGAAAGACCACCTGGCAGAAATGCTCCCAATCATCTATACACCGACTGTCGGCGAAGCGATCCAGACCTACTCTCACAGCTACCGTCGCCCTGGCGGATTATATCTTTCGATTGATGATCCAGCTGGGATTGAAAAGGCGTTTCAAAACCTGGGCCAGCCTAAAAATGGCATTGATTTAATTGTTGTTACGGACTCTGAAAGCATTTTAGGCATTGGGGACCAGGGGGTAGGCGGCATCAATATTGCGATTGGCAAACTTGCTGTATACACAGCCGCTGCCGGTATTGATCCAAGCCGGGTCCTGCCGGTTGTGCTGGATGTTGGTACAAATAATCAGGAGCTGATTGCCGATCCTATTTATATTGGCAACAAATTCTCCCGTGTTCGCGGTGATCGTTATGATGAATTCATAGATCAGTTCATACAGACAGCAAGGAAGTTTTTCCCGGAGGTTCTTCTTCACTGGGAGGATCTTGGCAATGTGAATGCTCGAAATATTATTGACAAGTACGGTGACAAAATCCTGACCTTCAACGATGACATTCAGGGAACAGGAGCGGTGACCCTTGCTGCTGTTATGTCTGCTTTAAAGGTAACTGGAACTTCCATGAAGGACCAGCGAATCGTTGTCTTCGGGCCAGGGGCTGCCGAAATCGGCAATGCTGACCAAATCGCAGATGCCATGGCTCTTGAAGGGCTGACGAGAGAAGAAGCCTATGACCGCTTCTGGGCTATTGATTACCGGGGTTTATTGACAGATGACACACCGGATGTCCTGAAGTTTCAAAAGCCTTATGTAAGGAAATCGGATGAAGTGAAGAGCTGGGACAGGAATGAGGACGGAATCATTTCATTAATGGAAGTTGTGCAGAGGGTGAAGCCAACAATCCTGATCGGTACATCCGGCCAGGCAGGTGCCTTTTCTGAGGAAATTATCAAGGAAATGGCCAGGCATGTGGAGCGGCCAATCATCATGCCGATGTCCAACCCAACTGCCCTGGCTGAAGC
>NZ_CAXQGS010000003.1:0-69721 GCF_964223445.1 Cytobacillus sp. | reverse complement strand
CCTACCTTCGGAGCCATACTGGGGAAGTACTCAAGTGGCTGAAGAGGCGCCCCTGCTAAGGGTGTAGGTCGGTAACACCGGCGCGAGGGTTCAAATCCCTCCTTCTCCGCCAGTAAGGCCCCTTGGTCAAGCGGTTAAGACACCGCCCTTTCACGGCGGTAACACGGGTTCGAATCCCGTAGGGGTCATACAAAAAAGCTGTCAACAATTTGTTGGCAGCTTTTTTGCTGTCTTTTCTGTTCTGTTCCAGCATACCTTCAGTTAGTTACATCTCTGTTTTTTAATCAAACTTCTCTTCTTCCTTGCTTAATTTATTGCCTGGATTATTCAAATCGATTTCGGAAGATATCCCCGTATAGGGGCCTCTAAACATATCACCAGTGGCCATAATCTTTCCATCCGGTGCTTCAAATAACGGAACTCTTACTTCATTTTTTGATGCCTCATTCAATAATAATTCCTCTTCTTTATTACTCAAAATATTATTCTCCTTTCATTTTTTGCTTGCATACTTTGTCTTATTTTGTCTGAGTTTACCGGAGATTATGTCGAAGGCTGTTAAATTGGGCAGAATGTTATCGGATTATAGCGGGTTTTAGACATTGTTGTCATAAAATTAAAAAAACTTTTACAAGGATTTTTCTCATGTTCCGCGAATATAACAGGAAAGTCAAAAGAAACGAGACTGGGTGGGGAGAAGGATGGTAGTGGATACTTTGTTTCCAACCGATTATCAGCTGCATTTGTTCCATGAAGGGACATATTATGAAAGTCACCAGTTATTTGGTGCACATGTAGTTTCCAATGGCGGAGATGTGTTTACCCGCTTTTGTGTTTGGGCACCGAATGCTGAAGTTATCAGATTAGTCGGTGATTTTAATGATTGGAATGGAGAAGGCTATACCTTACATAGAGTGAATAATGAAGGTGTCTGGTTTATTCAGCTGGATGGAAACATGGAAGGTGCCTTGTATAAGTATGAAATTGAAACAAAGAAAGGAGATGTTTTATTAAAGGCTGATCCTTATAGCTTTTTTTCAGAAGTAAGGCCCAATACAGCATCTAAAGTATATTCGCTGGACGGGTATCAGTGGAATGACAGCAAATGGATCCAAAAAAAAGAAATGAAGTCTATTTATACGGAGCCTGCAGTCATTTATGAAGTCCATATGGGTTCATGGAAGCAAAAAGAATCTGGAAGTCTGTATACATACAGGGAGCTTGCAGATGAGCTAATTCCTTATGTGGTCGAACATGGGTTTACGCATATAGAATTGCTTCCTCTAATTGAGCATCCGCTCGACGCTTCCTGGGGCTATCAGGGAACAGGCTATTACTCTGTTACAAGCCGTTATGGCAGCCCGCATGATTTTATGTATTTTGTTGATCAGTGCCACCAGCATGGTGTTGGTGTCATTCTGGACTGGGTGCCGGGGCACTTCTGCAAAGATGCCCATGGTCTTTATCAGTTTGATGGTTCGTATTTGTATGAGTATGAAACTGAGGGCGACAGAGAGAACAGAGTATGGGGGACAGCCAATTTTGATCTCGGCAAAAATGAAGTTCAAAGCTTTCTTATTTCCAACGCAGTTTTTTGGATGGAGAAATATCATATTGATGGCTTCCGGGTTGATGCGGTCGCTAATATTATCTATTGGCCTAACCGGGATGGGAAAACAGAAAATCCATTCGGCACCAGTTTTCTGCAGAACTTAAATAAAGTTGTTTCTCAATATGACTCTTCCTTTCTCATGATGGCAGAGGATTCAACAGACTGGCCGCAAGTGACTGCACCAGTCCATTATGGAGGGCTGGGTTTTCATTACAAGTGGAATATGGGCTGGATGAATGACGTTCTTACATATATGGAAACAGCGCCTGAGAGGCGATCTGGTGTTCATGGAAAGATGACATTTTCGCTTTTGTATGCTTTTACAGAAAACTTCATACTGCCTTTTTCACATGATGAAGTTGTTCATGGAAAAAAATCGCTGCTTGATAAAATGCCGGGAGATTACTGGCAAAAATTTGCTCAATTCAGGCTCCTGCTTGGATATATGATTGCCCACCCCGGTAAGAAGCTTCTTTTCATGGGAAGCGAACTTGGGCAGTTTTCGGAATGGAAAGACAAAGAACAGCTTGATTGGCATCTGCTTGATTACGAGATGCATAAAAAAGCAAATGATTATGTGAAAGATTTAATAAAGGTTTATAAACGTTCAAAGGCTCTTTTTGAGCTTGATCATCTTCAGGATGGTTTTGAATGGATTGATTGTCATAATGCAGACCAATCCATCTTTTCTTTTATCAGGAAAGGCTCTAAAGTGGATGATTTTCTTGTGATTGTCTGCAATTTCACACCTGCTTTCTACCTTAATTATCGTATTGGAGTTCCAAAGGCGGGTTCCTATCGGGAAATACTCAACAGTGACAGTGATAGCTTTGGAGGATCAAATTGCACTAACAAGAGGGTCCTTAAGACAGAGCAATTAGAGTTTCATGGCAAGCCGTTCAGTTTGGAAATGTCTATTCCGCCATTTGGCATTTCAATCTTACGCCCTGTAAAACATCGGAAGGAGAGGAAGGGAAATGGGAAAGAAAAAGTGCGTCGCAATGTTATTAGCAGGAGGGAAAGGGAGCAGGCTTAGTTCTCTGACAAAAAGTCTTGCGAAACCTGCAGTTCCCTTTGGAGGGAAATACCGGATTATTGATTTTACATTGAGCAATTGCACCAATTCCGGAATTGATACAGTCGGTGTTCTTACCCAATACCAGCCGCTGGTTCTGAATTCGTATATTGGCATAGGCAGCGCATGGGATCTTGATAGAAAGAACGGAGGTGTGACCGTACTGCCCCCTTACAGTGAATCATCGGAAGTGAAGTGGTATACGGGAACAGCGAGTGCCATTTATCAGAACCTCAATTATTTAAAGCAGTATGATCCTGAATATGTCCTGATTTTATCCGGTGATCATATTTATAAAATGAATTATGAGCTGATGCTGAATTATCATATTGAAAAAGGCGCGGATGCCACTATTTCAGTAATTGAAGTGCCTTGGCCGGAGGCAAGCAGGTTCGGAATCATGAACACCGATGACGAGATGCGGGTTGCAGAATTTGAGGAAAAACCAGCATATCCAAAAAATAATCTGGCCTCCATGGGAATATATATTTTTAATTGGTCTGTTTTAAAGGAATATCTGGAAATGGATGACCGCAATCCGGAATCAAGTCATGACTTTGGAAAGGATATTATCCCACTGATGCTTGATGAAAATAAAAAGCTGTTCGCTTACCCATTCAATGGCTACTGGAAGGATGTCGGTACAGTCAAGAGCCTGTGGGAAGCAAATATGGATTTATTGGATGATGAATGCGAGCTGAATCTTTTCGATCATGATTGGCGGATCTATTCGGTGAATCCGAATCATCCTCCACAGTTTATTTCAACTCAAGCAGAGGTTGCAGAGTCTTTGATAAATGAAGGCTGTACAATTGAAGGGGAAGTTGAAAAGTCAGTGCTATTTCAAGGGGTTCTGGTTGGAAAGAATACTGTGATCCGTGAATCGGTCATCATGCCTGATGCTGTAATTGGTGAAAATGTCTATATAGAAAAGGCTATAGTGCCAAGCGGAATGAACATACCTGATGGCGTTGTGATTAGTGCTTCCGAAGAAGAAGATGAAATTATTCTGATAACACAGGAAATGATACAGGGAATTTGTTCTTAATTCACAGCCTGGATGCCAAAACGGCGCCTGGCCAATAAAACGGGAGGGAATGTCATGAAGAAGAGAATGCTTGGTGTGATAGACGCAACAACCTACCATGAAGAGTTAGAGGAATTGACAGTACACAGGTCGCTCGCAGCTGTTCCGTTTGCAGGCCGCTATAGGCTAATCGATTTTGTTCTCTCCAATATGGTCAACTCGGATATTGAAAGTGTTGCCATATTTCCGAAGTATCAATATCGCTCTTTAATGGATCATCTTGGTTCGGGAAAAAACTGGGACCTAAACAGAAAAAGGGATGGGCTATTCTTTTTCCCATCTCCTTTGCTGGATAGTCCAAGTAAAGGAATTGGATCTTTCAATCACTTTGCAGCTAATTTGGATTATTTTTATCGCAGTAAGCAGGAGTATGCATTGATCTCAAACTGTTTTACCGTTTTTAATATGGACTTCAGGCCTGTTCTTGATAGACATATTATGACGGGGTGTGATATTACAGTTGTTCGGCAGGATGGGCGCTCCCTTGAAATGTACCTTGTAAAAACTTCGCTGCTCATTAGCTTAATAGAAAATAGAAACGAGACTGGATACACATGCATGAGTGATGTCGTTACAGACATCCATCATTCTTACACGATATGCAATTATGAATATGCCGGTTTGGCCGTCATGATTGATTCCATTGAAAATTACTTTGCTGCCAGCATGGGTCTATTGGAACCGGAGGCCTGGAAAAATATTTTTCTGCGAAGTCAGCCGATTTTTACAAAAGTAAAAGATGAACCGCCAACCCGTTATATGAAAGGTGCGAGTGCAAAGAATTCGATGATTGCGAATGGATGCATGATTGAAGGGACGGTTGAGAACAGCATTATATCCCGAGGGGTAAAAATTGGCAAGGGTTCAGTCGTAAAAAACTGCATAATTATGCAAAAAACCCAAATTGGAGAAAACTGTGTTTTAGACTCCGTTATTTTAGATAAAGATGTTAAGGTAGAATCCGGTGCCAGGATTGAGGGAAGACGTGAAATGCCTATGGTTATTCGCAAAGGCACCGTACAAGGAGCGCTGATGAACTCGTGAAAGTATTGTTTGCTGTTTCTGAATGTGTTCCATTTGTTAAATCCGGAGGACTTGCTGACGTAGCTGGTTCTCTCCCGAAAGAGCTTGCAAAGCAGGGGACTGACGTACGGGTTATCCTTCCTAAGTATGGTTCCATATCAGATAATTTAAAAAATAAAATGACTAAAAGGTGCGAGTTTACAGTTCAGGTAGGCTGGAGAAACCAGTATTGCGGAATTGAAGAACTTGAGCATCAGGGAATCCTATTCTATTTTGTTGATAATGAATACTACTTCAACCGTGAAAAATTATACGGTTATTATGATGATGGAGAGAGGTTTGCCTATTTTAACCGGGCCGTGCTGGATGCACTTCAGCATATTGATTACTATCCGGATGTCATTCACAGCCACGATTGGCATACTGGAATGATTCCTTTTCTGCTGAGGGTTGAGTATCGTGCGAAAAAAGGGTATGAGTTCATTCGGACAGTCTTCACCATTCATAATCTTCAGTTTCAGGGAATCATGCCGGGGAGTGCTTTAGGGGATCTATTAGGGCTTGACTATAGCCATTTTCATCCAGATAAGCTTGAATTCTTCGGAAACATCAATTTTATGAAGGGCGGACTTGTCGCTGCTGATAAAATTACAACAGTCAGCCCTACCTATAAAGATGAAATTCAGACGAAATATTACGGAGAGAAGCTGCATGATTTGCTGAAGCGCAGAGCTTATGATCTGGAAGGAATCTTAAATGGGATTGATGATGAATTTTATAATCCTGAGAAGGATCCATTTATAAAAGAGAACTATGCCGTTGAAAAACTTCAGATTAAAAAAGAAAATAAGATGGATCTTCAGAAAAAATTCAGCCTGCCGGTTAAGGAAGAGGTTCCTCTGATAGCCATGGTTACGAGGCTGACAAAACAAAAGGGCCTGGACCTGGTTAAATGTGTGTTCCATGAGCTTATGCAGGATGATATTCAAGTCCTTGTTTTGGGGACTGGGGACCCTGAGTTTGAGCAATTTTTCAGGGAGATGGAAGCGGGCTACCCCGATAAGTGCAAAGCATATATTGGATTTGATGAAGGGCTTGCACATGAGTTCTATGCAGGATCCGATTTATTCTTAATGCCTTCACAATTTGAGCCATGCGGCTTAGGGCAGATGATTGCAATGAGATATGGATCCATTCCCATCGTCAGGGAAACAGGCGGATTAAATGATACTGTTCATTCTTACAATGAAGTCACAGGAGAAGGCAACGGCTTTTCCTTCAGCCATTTTAATGCCCATGATATGCTCTATACTATTAGAAGAGCAATAGGCTTTTACGGTAACAGCAAAATATGGGAGCAAATTATGAAAAATGCAATGGGAATGGATAACAGCTGGGCGCAATCTGCTTTCAAATACAATCAGCTATATGCAGGCCTTGTTTCAAGGAGTGAAAGCCATGTTTTCTGATCGCGATGAGTTCAAGGAGGAATTCTTGAAGAAATTGGAGATGACATGCGGTAAAAGCTTTGGTGAAAGCACAGAAAGAGATCATTACTTCACGCTTGGAAATATGATCAGAGAACATGTGAGCACAGAGTGGATTAATACTAATGAACGCTACCGCATCGACCGTGAAAAGCAGGTATATTACTTATCCATTGAGTTTTTATTGGGGCGCCTGCTTCATCATAATCTGATAAACCTGGGAATTGAGCAGGTTGTCAAGGAAGGTCTGGCTGATCTGGGAATTGAATTGAACCGTCTTGAAGAAATCGAGGCAGATGCAGGGCTTGGAAACGGCGGACTGGGACGTCTGGCAGCTTGCTTTATGGATTCACTGGCATCCTTAAATCTTCCAGGCCATGGATGTGGTATTCGCTATAAGCATGGCCTATTTGAGCAGAAAATTGTGGATGGCTATCAGGTGGAGCTTCCGGAGCAGTGGCTGCGGAACGGCCATGTCTGGGAAGTAAGAAAAGCAGACCTGGCAATTGAAGTTCCTTTTTGGGGAAAAGTCGAAATGAAAGAGGACAATGGCAGGCTTGTGTTCCGGCATGTGAATGCTGAAACAATTTCAGCTGTTCCTTACGATATGCCTGTCGCTGGCTATAAAACAGATACGATTAACACTCTAAGACTCTGGAATGCTGAACCGTCTCCTTATCCTATAAATCATGATATTTTAAAATATAAACGGGAAACCGAATCTGTTTCGGAATTTCTATATCCTGATGATACCCATGATGAGGGAAAGATTCTGAGGCTGAAGCAGCAATACTTTCTTGTCTCGGCCAGTATCCGTTCCATTGTGCGTTCCTATCGAAAGCAGCATAATAGTTTAAGAGATTTCCACGAATATGTGAGCATTCATATTAATGATACACATCCGGTTCTTGCCATTCCTGAACTTATGAGAATCCTGCTGGATGAAGAGGGAATGGGATGGGAGGAAGCCTGGGACATTACGGTCAGGACGATTGCCTATACGAATCATACAACTCTTTCAGAGGCATTGGAGAAATGGCCTGTCCGAATTTTCCAGCCTTTGCTGCCGCGGATTTATATGATAGTGAATGAAATCAATGAGCGCTTTTGCCGCGAACTTTGGGACAGATTCCCGGGTGATTGGAAGCGGATTGAGGATATGGCGATCATCGCACATGACCAGGTTAAGATGGCACACCTTGCCCTTGTCGGCAGCTCGAGCGTAAATGGTGTTGCCGCACTTCATACAGAAATCTTAAAGAAGCGGGAAATGAATCAGTTTTATGAGATTTTTCCTGAGAAATTTAATAATAAAACTAATGGGATCACGCATAGAAGCTGGCTGCTGAAAGCGAATCCACTTTTGTCGGATCTTATTAATGAGGGCATCGGGGCTGGGTGGATTCGGGAACCGGAAAAGCTTCAGGAACTGGCAGATTTTAAGAATGATAGAGTATTCCTTGATCAGCTGCATCAGGTTAAGCAATTGAATAAGGAAAGATTGGCGAAGCGCATCCAGGAGCAGCAGGGTATAATTGTTGATACTTCTTCCATTTTTGACATTCAGGTTAAGCGTCTGCATGCTTATAAGCGCCAGCTGTTAAATATTCTTCATGTTATGCATTTATATAATAGGCTGAAGGAAGATTCCAATTTTCGGATGCATCCGCGGACATTTATTTTCGGGGCAAAAGCTTCGCCAGGCTATTACTATGCAAAGAAGATCATTAAATTAATTAATACCGTTGCTGAAAAGGTGAACAATGACCCGAAGACAAAAGAAGTTCTAAAGGTTATCTTCCTGGAGAATTACCGTGTTTCGCTCGCTGAGGAAATTTTCCCGGCTGCAGATATCAGTGAGCAAATTTCAACGGCAAGCAAGGAAGCTTCCGGCACAGGCAATATGAAATTCATGATGAATGGTGCTTTGACAGTGGGTACGCTGGATGGAGCCAATATTGAGATAAAAGAAAAAGCAGGAGATGACAATATTTTCATCTTTGGCCTAACGGCAGATGAGGTGCTCAGCTTTTACCAAAATGGCGGATATAATTCCAGAGAGTATTATCATCATGATAAGCGAATTCGCCAGGTTGCCGACCAGCTCGTGAATGGATTCTTCCCGGATGCTGATGATGAGTTCGAGCCCATTTTCGATTCCCTGCTGATGGAAAATGACCAATACTTTGTGTTGAGGGATTTTGCTTCCTATGTCAATATCCAGAAAGAAGCTGGGAAAGCATACGAGGATCGGGAACATTGGCTGAAAAAGAGCCTAATGAATATTGCCGGTTCAGGCTATTTTTCAAGCGACCGCACAATCAGTGAATATGCGCGGGAAATCTGGAAAATCAAACCCGCTGGCGTTGAGATGATGAATAAGTAAAAAGGAGAACAGCCCTTCCAGTGAGAAGAGGCTGTTTTTTGTTGAGTGGGAATAACGCCAAAATGAAAGTGCTCAAGAGAAAATGGGAGTTAATCAGTGGGAATAACTCCCCAAATGAAAGTAGTCAAGAGAAAATGGGAGTTAATCAGTATGAATAACGCCCAAAATGAAGGTGCTCAAGAGAAAATGGGAGTTAATCAGTATGAATAATGCCCAAAATGAAAATGCTCAAGAGAAAATGGGAGTTAATCAATGTGAATAACGCCCAAAATGATAGTACTCAAGAGATACTGGGAGTTAATCACGAGGATTAACTCCCAAACTGTAGATGCCTAAGAGAAAACAGCAGTTAATCACAAAAAGGCGGTTTCCAATAGAGTCTATAATCATTATTCCGTTTCATGGAGGCAGGAGATCTACCCTTTAGTGCGCCTAACCGGCATCGTGCAGCAGCGGAAGGCACCTCCTGATTTAATAATTTCAGTAATGTCTACCTCAATAACTTCATAGCCCCTGGACCTGAGCTCTTTATTGACATTCTTATTAATGGGAAGGCTGAAGATTTTTTTATTGCCAATAGAGAGGACATTGGTTCCGAGTGTGAATTGCTCCTCTTCCGATACTTTTATTAAATCATAGCGTGATTCCAGCATTTTGACTTTTTCCCCGTGGATTTCTCCTGGAAAGATAAGAGCTTCCTCCGGTGAAATAATATTGAATACACAATCAAGATGCAGATATGTATCAGTAAAAGGGATGGATACGACATCATAATCTGGCATAAGGCTGCGAAGATGCTCGATCGCATCTTCGTGGGTACGGCTGCTTACCCCGGCATATATGGTTTGGCCATCGATCAGGACGTCTCCTCCCTCTATGCGGTCTCCCGTAAGATTGTAAAAAGGAACCTGGTTTGCTTCCAGCCATTGTTTCAGGACATTTTCTTCTCCTTGCCGAATATCTGCCGCCATTTCTGCAACATAAACCTTTTCTCCAAGTGTAAATCCGATATCACGGGTAAAAACCTGCTCCGGATATTTTTCAAGCGAGGGCAGCAAAACCACATTGATTCCCTGTTCCTTTAATGCACTGACAAAATGTCTGTGCTGCTTCATGGCTGTGTCTATATTAATACCTTCTTTTTCATAATGCTTTTGTGTTTCATTTATTGTATCTACAATCGTCATGTACTTCGGTTCACATAACACTACTTGTTCAAGTTTGTCATATTCGGAAAAGCATGCAGCTTTTTGTTGTCCGGACATAATGATCCTCCCAGCGATATATTCTTAAGATAATATTGCCTATGAGAAGCGGTTTTACTCCGTAAAGAGCAACTATTAACAAAAATTGCCACTATAAAAAAGGTTTAAAAACCCTGATAATGAAATCATTAGATATAAAGGGGGTAGCTGTTAAATGTACCAAATCGAGAGAGGATCAATGGAAGAAGTTTTGCTGCATCTTCAAAATATTGGACTGCAACTTAATGAATTCGAGAAAACAAATGATTCTATTCCGGTGAAAAACTATAAAGAACTGCTGGAATTCAGCATCTCCATTGCCCGCCGCACAAACGATGTTTCTGATACGATTGATGAGATTATCCAGGATATCGAATCCAAACTATAAACATATATAAGGGTATCTTATTTTGCCATTTGACATAAAAAAGCGATGCAGCTGCATCGCTTTTACTTTAATCCTTATCTTCATCCACATAGCCGTCAGTTTCATGATACGGCACATCACCATAAGGTGCTTCGATATCATTCTCATCCAGCATGGCTTCATACTCTTCCTGTTTCTTGGAAGGATAGACTTTTCTCTCCTTGCCTTCAAGGTCATTTCCGATAAACGTCTCATAATCTTCAGTAAACCCTTCGTCATCATGTCCTTCATTATAAAGGGAGTTATAATCTTCATAGTCGCCTCTTAAGTCAGAGGGTGTCTCAGAAGTTCCAAAACGGGCAACTTCCTGGAAGCTGTCTTCATTATCTACGACTTCTCTGAATTGATGATGCTGAAAGGTATTCCCATGCGCAGGTTCAAGCACATCTTCTTCGACAGGACGGTCTCCGGGCACGTTTTGCTCTGGACTATGCTCCTTGCAGTATAGGGTTGCTGGAATCACTTCAAGCCGCTCATATGGAATTTCGGAACCGCACTCTTTGCATTTGCCGTATGAACCATCTTCAATTGCCTGCAGCGCTGCATTTACTTTATTCAGTTCAGAGTCATGATGTTCTTCTAAAGCAAAATCCTTTTCGCGCTCATAAAGTTCAGATCCCATATCGGCTGGATGGTTGTCATAAAGGGATAGCTCTCCTACTGTGTCTCTGGCGCTTGCACCTTCCAGACTTCCTTCTTTATTGCCCTGAAGCTGGGATTCCAGTGATTTTTTTTCATCATTCAATTCTTTTTTTAAATGGCTGATTTGTTCATTGTTCAACATATTATGCACATCCTTGGATTTAATAAATTTTATAAAAGGCCTGCTGATGCCAGAGTCACAAAATAAAGCCAAGCTCTGCCGCTCTTGCTCTGCCGGGTATTAAAAATCTTAGTCCATATGGGTTTAGTATGGACGTAGTTGGCAAAATCATAACGGAAGAAAAAATTTTAGGGTCAAGCATCTTCCATAAATAAAAAATACCCGTTAAAAATGGAATGAAACCAAAAGGGTGCTTTCTGCTGTTTTTTTCAAACAAAAAACCCCTGCTATAAAAGCAGAGGTTTTTTTAAAATCATAAAAGATACCCGATAAAAAGGCCTACTGATAAAAGAAAGCCAAAGATTGTATTTGTCTGGGCAGTGGCTTTCATCGCAGGCATCATTTGCATAGGCAGTGTTTTGCCGATGAAGCCTTTCGTTGCTTTTATTGCCTTAGGCGCACTAAGAACAACGATAGCAAGCCATGGAGTTATGATGTTCATGGCAATTAATATGAAAACCCATGCATACGACACGATGAACATTGCGGCAAGCAGCTTGATTGCCCCATTTTTCCCTAAAAGAATGGCCAGTGTTTTGCGGCCGAATTCCTTGTCGCCGTCCAGGTCTCTGATATTATTGGCCAGCAGAATGGCGCCAACAAGTATCAAAATAGGGAAGGATACTAAAACACTTGTTGCTGTTACGGTTCCTGCCTGAATGTAAAAAGAAATTAAGATGATCAGCATGCCCATGAAAAAACCTGCAAATAATTCTCCAAATGGTGTGTATGCTATCGGCAGCGGACCGCCAGTATATAAATATCCTACTGCCATGGAGGCCAGTCCAATTGCTGCAATCCACCAGCTTGTGTTCATGCAGATGTAGAATCCAAGCAATATCGAAATCCCATACAGGCCAAAAGCCAGGTTCAGAACCGTTTTTGGTTTGATTCCTTCCCGGACAATAGCTCCTCCAATTCCGACAGAGTCTTCCGTATCAAGCCCTCTTTTGAAGTCGTAGTATTCGTTAAACATATTAGTGGCAGCCTGAATCAGCAGACTTGCTGCCAGCATAGCCAAAAACAGGCCAAATTTTATTTCAGTTAGTTCCATTGCAAGAGCTGTTCCAAGCAGAACCGGCACAAAGGCAGCAGTAAGAGTATGTGGCCTGGTCAGCTGCCACCAGACCCTCCAGTTCTTTGAGTTGGAAGCAGGCGGAAAATTGGTCTGTGCTTGTGGTTGCATGATAACTCTCCCCTTATTTATCTATTCTGTAATGATATCATTAATTGCATCATTCAAACTTGTTTATTTTAACCGATGACCAGGGTATTGTCAAAGTAAACCGTTATACGGCTATATATCAAACACCTTAAGTTTAGGTAAATAATGCAAGAGTGTCAACGTATTATTGCCGTAAAAAGAACCGGAATTTTCCATAGTTAAGGGAACTTTAATGCAGCACGTTCCGGTATTAACAGTGCTATTTGCTGAATTGAGTTCAATTCATATTATAGATGCCTAAAGTAAGCTATAATATAATAAGGATGCAAAAAGGGATGGTCTGATTGACATCATTGACATTCTCTGAATTACAGGTGTATCTTAGAATAAGTTTAAAGTAGGATAACAGCAATCTAAGCTGTTATTGGAGGGATTTTTTTGGTTACGATACAAGATACGGAACTAAAAGAAGGGATCCAAGAGGCGATCGAGAGGGCAAAAGCTTTGTCAAAGCCTGTTTTAGTGAGCGAAGTTCAAAAAATAAATCATATAGACCCCCTTTCTTTTTATGCGGCAGGAAAGAGCCGTTTTTTTGGTGAACGCTTTTTCTGGAAGGATCCTTCTGGTGAAACTTATATAATCGGGCTCGGGATTTGCAGGCAAATCCAGTCAGATCAAAGTATAGGAAGATTTAAACGTGTTGAAAAGGAATGGAAGCGTTTTATTAATAACAGCATTATTTTTAACCCTTATGATAAAAATGCTACAGGGCCCGTGATGTTTGGCGGCTTTTCTTTCGATCCGCTAAAGAAGAAAACAAAGCTTTGGTCGAAATATTCCGATTCCCTTTTTCATGTGCCGACTTATATGTACAGTGAAATGAATGGACAGGCCTATCTGACAACAAATGTTGTCTGCACTCAGCATGATGGTGATTCTCTTTTTGAAAAGATAGTGGCCGAACGAGGCATGATAATGGCTTCAATCAAAGATTATCATCCTGAGAGTGTAAATACTCTTCAGGAGGAAGAGGATATAAATCCGGAAAAATGGATGGAGACAGTAGATGCGGTTGTGGATGAACTTAAATCCGGATCTTTAAAAAAGGTTGTGCTTGCCCGGGAATCAAGGCTCATTTATGATAAGCCAATTGAGATTGAAAGAGTTCTCTTGAATCTGATGGAAATGCAGAGAGAAAGCTTTGTCTTTGCTTTTGAATCGAACGGTGACTGCTTTATTGGAGCCTCCCCAGAACGGCTTATAAAGAAATATGGAGAAAATGTTTTCACAACTTGTCTGGCAGGTTCCATCCCAAGAGGCAAAACAGCAGAGGATGATCATATCCTGGGCGATGCTTTATTGCATGATCAGAAAAATTTAAAAGAACATCAATATGTGGTTGATATGATTAAGGAAGCAATGGGGGAATCCTGCTCAGAAGTTGAATTGCCTGAAGAGCCGCAGCTGATGAAGATGAGAGATATTCAGCACTTGTATACCCCTGTAATAGGAAAAACCAAGGGAGATGCTTCCCTTCTTGCATTAGTTGACCGTCTGCATCCGACTCCTGCTCTTGGAGGTCTTCCTAAAAGAGAAGCAGTGGAAAAAATAAGAGAAGTAGAAGAACTGGATCGGGGCTTTTATGCTGCTCCATTAGGATGGATGGACTTCAGGGGAAATGGCGAATATGCTGTTGCAATCAGATCTGGTCTTATTCAGGGAAATGAAGCATCCTTGTTTGCAGGCTGCGGAGTGGTGCAGGATTCAAATGCCGAAAGCGAGTATCAGGAAACAAAAATTAAATTCCGGCCAATGCTTACGGCTCTTGGGGGTTATGAAAAGTGAATCATCAGGAAGCTTTAACTTCATATATAGCCGCATTTGTGGCTGAATTAGTAAAAAGCGGGGTAGAGGATGTCGTGGTCAGTCCCGGCTCCCGTTCTACCCCAATGGCTATGGTAATGGCAGAGCATCCGGAGCTTCGTGTACATATCCATGTGGACGAGCGCTCGGCTGCCTTTTTTGCGTTGGGGATTGCTAAGGCATCCCAAAGACCGGCAGCTTTGCTGTGTACATCTGGAACGGCTGCAGCCAATTACTATCCTGCCATTGTGGAAGCCCGGTATTCCAGAGTGCCGCTGATCGTGCTTACTGCGGACCGGCCTCATGAACTAAGGGATGTTGGTGCTCCACAGGCGATCGATCAGATCCATTTGTATGGAAAAAATGTAAAGTGGTTTGTTGAGATGGCTCCTCCAGAGAATACGGCTGAAATGCTTCGTTATGCCCGCACAGTATGCGCAAGAGCAGCTTCTGCTGCCCAGAGCTCACCAGCAGGTCCTGTTCATCTTAATTTTCCTTTCCGTGAGCCTTTAGTGCCGCAGCTTGACCGCAATGATCTATTTGAGCTGAGTGACCGCACCGAAGGTTATGTGAATATTCATAGCGGCCAGTTTGGTTTACCTAATGAAGAGTACAAGGAAATGGCACAGTTGTTAAACTCGGCACAAAAAGGGATTATTGTCTGCGGTCCTTTGGAGAAAGCTGACTTCCCTGCAGCCGTGATTAAGCTGGCGGAAATGCTGAACTATCCAATCATTGCTGATCCATTATCCCAGCTAAGAAGCGGGCTTCACGAAGGAAGCTTCATTATTGATGCATATGATAGCTTTTTGAAAAATGAGGATGCAAAAAAGGCGCTCAAGCCGGATGTCATTATACGGTTCGGTGCTATGCCTGTATCGAAGCCGTTGACCATTTTTATGAAAGAAAACAGCACTGCCCGCCAGATTATTGTTGATGGAGGCGGCGGTTGGCGGGATCCTTCACTGCTTTCGACCGAAATGATTCATTGTGATGAGCTTCTATTCTGCGAGTCTGTCACGTCATATTTAAACACTTCAGAGAATGATGAATTCATTGCTTTATGGAAAAAAATCAATGATCTAACCAGATCAAGGCTTGCGGATATTAATGAAGTGGATGAATTGAGCGAGGGTAAATTATTTTTCCAGCTTGCGGAATTGCTGCCGGAAGGCTCTGCTCTATTTGTAGGAAATAGTATGCCTATACGGGATCTGGATACATTCTTCCATTATAATCAAAAGGGCATTAGAGTAATGGCCAACAGGGGAGCAAATGGCATTGATGGCACCGTTTCAACTGCTCTTGGTGCTGGAATGGCATCACAGCCGCTGTATTTAGTGCTTGGCGATTTAACCTTTTTCCATGACTTAAATGGCTTAATTGCCTCTAAACAGTATGGAATAGATATCAATATACTGCTGATTAATAATAATGGAGGCGGAATTTTTTCATTCCTGCCGCAGGCAAATCACCCCAGAAATTTTGAAAAACTGTTTGGAACACCTCTTGATCTGGATTTCAGCCATGCCATTAAGATGTTTGGCGGTCAATATGACTTAATCTTAGATTGGGAACATTTTATTTCCGCCTTCCAGCAGAACATGGACAGATCAGGCATAAAGGTAATGGAGATTACGACAAATCGGGACAGAAATTTAACCGAGCATCGAGAATTGTGGGAATCTGTTTCCCGGGAAATAAGTCGATTGCTGGAAGGGTGAATGCCGATGAAATATGTCATTAATGGAGTTCAATATCATGTCGATACATGGGGAACGGGATTTCCGCTTCTGCTTCTTCATGGCTTCACAGGAAATAGTGAAGGTTGGAAAGAATTCGCTCCCTTCTGGAAGGATCATTCGAAAACAATAGCTTTGGACATCATCGGACATGGGAAATCTGGATCACCACCTGATATTGGCCATTATCAAATAGAAGAGTCGGCCGCAGTGATTAACAGTCTATTAGAAAAGATGGAAATCGGGAAGATCGATGTTCTTGGATATTCTATGGGAGGGCGCCTTGCGCTAACTTTTGCGGTTAAATACCCTGAAAAGGTCCGCACTCTGATTTTGGAAAGTGCTTCTCCTGGGCTTAGGACGGAAAAGGAGCGGCACGAAAGAAGAATTCAGGATAAAAAATTGTCTAAAAGAATCCGGCAGGAAGGCATTAAGAATTTTATTGACTATTGGGAGAACATCCCTTTATTTCAAAGCCAAAAAAGTCTTCCAGAAAAAATCCGAGCCAGAATAAGAAGCCAGCGTTTGGCCAATTCTATTGATGGTCTGGCAAACAGCCTGAATGGCATGGGCACTGGTGCTCAGCCATCCTGGTGGGACGGGCTTGCTCATCTCGAAATGCCTGTACTTCTGATTACTGGAGAACTGGATCAAAAATTCTGCAGAATTGCGGAAGAAATGTCAAAAATTTTGCCAAATGTTCATTGGAAGACCGCTGAAGGTGCAGGACATGCAATTCATGTGGAGAAACCTGAATTATTTGGTACAATAGTAAGTGGGTTTTTGTCGCATACAGGGGAGATTAATACAAATAGCAGCAAAGATTGAGGAATAATATCATTTGCTGCAGAAAAAGCCGGTGCGGCAATTAACGCTTTCTAATACATATTAAGGAGGATTCATGTATGTCAGCTGTTGAATGGGTTGCAGGAAAACAGTACGAAGAAATCATTTATGAAACATACAATGGAATTGCGAAAATTACGATTAACAGACCGCAAGTCCATAATGCCTTTACTCCAAGAACGGTAATGGAATTAATTGATGCATTTGCGTACGCACGCGATGATGAAAATGTAGGTGTAATTGTCCTAACGGGTGCCGGAGACAAAGCATTTTGTTCAGGCGGAGACCAATCTGTCAGAGGACATGGCGGATATGTAGGCGACGACCAGATCCCCCGTTTAAATGTACTGGATTTGCAGCGCCTGATCCGTGTTATTCCTAAGCCGGTTATTGCAATGGTAAAAGGCTATGCGATTGGCGGAGGACATGTCCTTCATATCGTATGTGACTTAACGATTGCAGCAGATAACGCTGTATTCGGACAAACAGGACCTAAAGTAGGAAGCTTCGATGCAGGTTATGGTTCAGGATATCTTGCCAGAATCGTGGGCCATAAGAAAGCACGCGAAATTTGGTATCTGTGCCGCCAGTACGGGGCTCAGGAAGCTTTAGATATGGGGCTTGTTAATACAGTGGTGCCGCTTGAGAAAGTGGAAGAAGAAACAATTAAGTGGTGTGAAGAAATACTTGAGAAGAGCCCGACGGCTATCCGCTTCTTGAAGGCTGCCTTCAATGCCGATACTGATGGGCTTGCAGGAATCCAGCAATTCGCCGGAGATGCAACACTTCTATACTATACAACGGATGAAGCGAAAGAAGGCCGTGACGCATTTAAAGAAAAACGCAAGCCTGACTTCGGCCAATTCCCGCGTTTCCCTTGATTGAATATGAATTTTTTCAGCTTGATGGCTTGCCATCAGGCTGTTTTTATATGAAGAATCGCATGAAATGAGGAGTTTATGATGGAAGCGCAATTAGTGCCGAATTTTCTTCAAAAGCGGACTTTTTTAACCCCCGATCGCCCTGCCCTTTCCTTTTTGGGGAAAACCTATACATTTTCGGAAGTATATGAGCGTGCATACACGATAGCGGGACAGTTGCAGGCTGCTGGATGCATGAGAGGACAATTTGCAGGTGTCCTTCTCCGAAATCATGAAGACACTGTTTTTATTCTTTTGGCCCTGCAGCTACTCGATGTAAAGGCCGTCATATTAAATAACAGGCTGACTGCGGAGGAATTGATTTGGCAAATGAATGATTCGAAGTCCGCTTTCCTCTTAACTGAGAATACATTTAGTGAAGTAAGCCAAAGAGTTGTAAACTCTTTAGGAGAAATTTCGGCAATCTATAAAGAAGAGCTATTCAGGAAAGTTCCCCATGAGCCGTTATTAGTAGAAGAGATAAGTCTTGATGAGGTTTGTACGGTCATGTATACATCCGGTACAACCGGCAATCCGAAAGGTGTACTGCAAACCTATGGAAATCATTGGTGGAGTGCAGTGGGGTCTGCATTGAATTTAGGGTTGAATGAAAACGACAGCTGGCTGTGTGCTGTCCCGATTTTTCATATTAGCGGCTATTCCATTTTAATGCGCAGCATTATCTATGGCATGAAAATGGTTCTTTTTGAATCTTTCTATGAAGAGAAGGCTATTGAGGCCATTTCCATCGAGAAAGTGACCATCATGTCTGTTGTAAGTACAATGCTGACCAGGATAGCAGATGCACTTAAAGGTGAAAAGCTGCCGGAGTATTTCAGATGTATGTTATTAGGAGGAGGGCCCGCAGCGAAATCCCTTCTGGAAGATTGCAGGGATAAGGGAATCCCTGTTTACCAGACTTACGGAATGACAGAAACTTCGTCCCAGATTGTTACACTGGCTCCGGAATACAGTCTCAGCAAATTGGGTTCCGCCGGTAAGCCTTTATTTCCTTCCCAGCTGAAAGTTGCTGCTCCAAATGGGAAGCATGCTGACCCCGGGGAAGCGGGAGAAATTCTTGTAAAAGGTCCAAATGTGACAAAAGGGTATTTAAACCGAAAAGAGGAAACAGCCGAAAGACTAAAGGGTGGCTGGCTTTCAACTGGAGATATTGGATATGTGGATAAAGAAGGATTTTTATTTGTGCTTGATCGGCGGTCCGATTTAATTATTTCAGGCGGAGAAAATATCTATCCGGCTGAAGTCGAGGGTGTTCTTATTTCTCACTCCCAAATATCGGATGCAGGGGTCATTGGCATGAAGGACGATGTTTGGGGTGAAGTGCCTGTCGCCTTTATTGCTGGAGACGAGAATCTGGATGAAAAAGAAGTGATGAAGTACTGCTTTGAGAAGCTGGCGAAGTATAAAGCACCTAAAAAACTAATCATCATTAATGAAATCCCGAGGAACGCTTCAAAAAAGATTTTAAGAAGAAAACTTCGGGAACTGCTTGAGGAAAGCGGGAATTAGCATGGATATAAAGACAATTACTTTATATAAAATCACGATGCCTTTGAAAACTCCTTTTTACACGCATTTAGGGACAGTGAAGGATAGAGACGGAATTATTGTTGAGGTAATCGATCAAGAAGGACGAAAAGGCTACGGGGAAGGAGTCGCTTTTTCTTCACCCTGGTATACGGAGGAAACGGTTGAAACGAGCTATCATATGCTAAAAGAATTCCTTATCCCAATAATGCGTAATGCGAATATAAAGCATCCTTCAGAAGCAGGCCGGGTTTTTGACGTCTTCAGAAGGAATCAAATGGCGAAAGCAGCACTTGAGACGGCTTTATGGGACTTGGCAGCCAAAAAAGAAGATATTTCTCTATCAAAATATATAGGCGGCCAGCGGGAATTGATTCCATCCGGCGTGGTTGTTGGCGCTAAAACAAAGGAAGAAGTAAGAAGGCAAATTGAATACTATCTGGAAAGCGGCTATCAAAGGGTCAAAATAAAGATCAGCCCCGCGAACGATTATGAATTTATTTCAGAGATCCGCCGCTTTTATCCCGATTTGCCAATCATGGCAGATGCTAATTCAGCTTACTCATTGAACGACATTGAACATTTAAAAAGGCTTGATGAATTCGGGCTGCTGATGATTGAACAGCCGCTGGAATATGATGATATTGTTGATCATGCAAAGCTTCAGAAAGAACTGAAGACTCCAATTTGCCTGGATGAGAGTATTGTCACCTTTAATGATGCCAGGAGAGCTGTCGAGCTGGGAAGCTGTAAAGTCATCAATATTAAGATTGGCCGGGTTGGAGGTCTGGGGACAGCAAAGAAGATTCATGATTATTGCCTGGATAAAGGGATCCAGGTCTGGTGTGGAGGCATGCTGGAATTCGGTATCTCCCGTGCACATAATATTGCTCTTGCCTCTATGGAGGGTTTTTCAATTCCAGGTGATATTTCAGCGTCGGGGAGGTATTGGGAAGAAGACATCATTCTGCCCGAAGTCACCGTTGAAAACGGGATGATAAAAGTTCCTGATAAGCCGGGAATCGGTTATGAGATTAATGAAAAAAGGCTGAACGAAGTTTGCACCTCAAAAGAAAGCATTGCTTTATAAGTAAAAAACCGCATTTCTCTATTTGTCAGAATTGCGGTTTTCATATTATTGCAAAAAAAATAAGGCGCATGATCAGCGCCTTTTATTATAAATTATTGTGTAATTTCGTCTTGAATAAATGAATCCTCTTTAATGGCAAAGGAGCTTAATCCGGCAGCAGCAGCAAAAGCAGCTCCAAGCAAAATAATGGTTGATAACATTTGTATCACTCCTAAAAGTTGTTGTTACTCTATACATTCCCGGTAAAAATCTTAATAAACTTGTTTATATAAAAAACACAAAAGCGATACATAAAATGCACCGCTTTTGCAGCCTTATTCAATGAAATGCAAAACCGCCAAACGACAACACCCTTTAGGTGCTGTCACCCATTAAAGGTCATGAGGCTCGAACGTTTTGCAGTCTGTTTCTTTGCTGTTGTCTGCAGTTTCGCCAGTATGGCTGACTACGTATATTTGGTCTGCACTGCATCGGTTCCCATTTTTCCAGAAAGTGCAGTTATTAACTTCACATAGGACATCTTTTGCCATTGCTGATCACTCCTAAGCAGAAAATATGACCAAGCCGAAAATTGCAAATTTCGGGCGGCACCTGGGTACCAGGGTCTTTTTTATTTTTTGCAGAGTCTTTGGATTCAGACATGGTATTTGAAGGAATTGTCAAGTTTGGACTGTTTTTAAATGAAAAAACCTCCCAAGCCGGGAGGTGAAAGTATTTATTCATTTAGAGCTTTTTCAAGGGCAGCAAGATTTTCGTTCATTAATGTAAAATACGTTTGGTTTTCTTTAATATTTTCTTCCGTCAGGACCGATAAATTATGAAGCATTAACGGTTCTGCGCCGATTTCCTTTTGCAGAGTTTCAGTCAGTCTCGAGCTGACATTCTGTTCAAAAAAGACATATTTCAAGTCATGTTCTTTTGCTTCCGCAATGATTTTCTGCAGTTCTTTCTGAGTAGGCTCGCTGGAAGAGTTTAACCCGGATACACTGATTTGATCCAAACCATATCGGTCTTCCCAATATCCATATGCTGCGTGTGAAACAATGAATTCCTTATGCACAGCATTTTGAACTGTCTGCTCAAATTCATTATGAAGATTATCGAGCTCCTCAGCAAGCTCCAAATAATTCTGTTCAAATTGCTCCTTCTGCTCAGGCATCTTTTCTACTAAAGCATCTTTAATTGATTCAGCCAATTCTTTGGAGTATAAAGGATCCAGCCAAACATGGGGGTCGATATCTCCATGGTTATGATCATGGCCCTCTTCGGATTCCCCTTCATGATCATGGCCCTCTTCAGATTCAGCACCGTGTTCATCAGCATGTTCTTCTTCATGCTCAGCTTCATCAGAATGTCCTTCGTCTTCATGGGCAGGATCATGATTTTCATCTGAGTGAACAAATTCGATATTTTCTCCTGCAGCGACCATTTTAACTTTTTCATTTTTCAATGTCTCTTTTGCATTTTCCACAAAGCCTTCAAGACCGAGTCCTATAAAAATAAAAAGATCTGAATCAGCCAGCTTCATCATATCTTTTTGTGATGGTTCAAAAGTGTGTTCATCCGATCCGGGAGGATAGATGGTTTCAACTTCTAACGCATCCCCTCCGATTCGTTCAGTAAAATATTGAAGCGGGTACACAGTTGTATAAACCTTAGTTTTATTGCTGCTGTTTTCCTCTGGCTTTTCCTCTGAGCATCCTGATAGAACAAGAGTTAGGCCTAGAATAAATACTAACCATTTCTTTGTCATTTTTTCTCCTCCTTTTATAAAACGTAGTTATTACGATTTAAAGCACGGACTATATTTTAGATAATGTTTATTAGGGCAGTTAATTCAGTTAATTGCCGCACTCAGCGTCCAGGTGATTAATAATACGTAATCATTACGATTTCACTTAGTTATCTTACAAAATATCCAGCTAAAAATCAAGGATAAAAATTTGTTTGAAGCTCAAGCTTTATGTATCATAAATATAGATGCCTGTTAAAGGTCATCATTAGTATTGACATCTTTTACTCAAGTATTGCAGCATTTATGCCTGCTTAAAGTAAAGGAATGTATAAAAGACAGGAGTGGAACAAATGAAACTTTTAGAAGAAATCTTAGACCATAATCAGCAATTTGTTGAAGAAAAAAAGTATGAAGAATTTGAAACAACGAAATTCCCTAATAAGAAAATGGTTATCTTGACTTGCATGGACACACGTTTAGTGGAGCTTCTGCCAAAAGCGCTCAATGTAAGAAACGGTGATGTGAAAATTATCAAAAATGCAGGTGCTTTAGTAACGCATCCGTTTGGCAGCATTATGAGAAGCATATTAGTAGCTGTTTACCAGCTGCAGGCGAAAGAAGTGTTTGTTATTGGCCATCATGACTGCGGGATGAGCGGAATGAAGGCTGATGCGGTTGTCAGCAGCATGAAGGAGAGAGGCATTACCGAGGATGCATTGGATACGATGACATACTCAGGAATTGCTGCAGAGGACTGGCTAAGAGGATTTGAAAATGTAGAGGATAGTGTATCCCATAGCGTCCATATGGTGAAAAAGCACCCCTTAATGCCTGCAGATGTGCCTGTGCATGGGCTTGTTATACATCCTGGCACAGGCAAGCTTGATCTGGTAGTGGACGGATACGAGGGTTAATTCTTTTTCTTTTTGTGCCATTCCTCCGGAACAAGGTCAACACCGCCTGGATGAAAGGGATGACATTTTAAAATCCGTTTTATAGTCAGCCAGCCGCCCTTTAGGGCGCCGAATCGCTTAACAGACTCCAGCCCATAATGGGAACAAGTCGGATAAAACCGGCATGTTGGTGGCTTCAGCGGGGAAATCACAATTTGATAGAAACGAAATATCAAAATCAATATTTTTTTGATCATGGCATTACCTTTCCTGGTAAAACATATTTTCTTTTAAAATAACATATAATCGTGAAAACGTCATAATTTTCATATTAATTTGATGTATTTAGTCGGATATTGCGTTATAATAAAAGGAAAACTTTAGGGGAGTGTTTTGAATGCCTTCAGTAGAAAGTTTCGAATTGGACCACCACGCTGTTAAAGCTCCATATGTGAGGCACTGCGGTGTCCATAAAGTGGGAAGTGACGGTTTAGTTAACAAGTTTGATATCCGTTTCTGCCAGCCAAATAAGCAGGCGATGAAGCCGGATGTCATTCACACACTTGAGCATCTGCTTGCTTTTAATATCCGTACACATGCTGAGAAATATGATCATTTTGATATTATTGATATTTCCCCGATGGGCTGCCAGACAGGCTATTATCTAGTCGTTAGCGGAGAGCCTTCAGTTGAAGAAATAATCGATCTGCTTGAAGCTACAATGCAAGATGCGGTTGAAATAACCGAGATTCCTGCTGCAAATGAGAAGCAATGCGGACAGGCAAAACTTCATGATCTTGAAGGTGCAAAACGTCTTATGAGGTTCTGGATGGATCAATCGAAGGATGAATTGAAACAGGTTTTTGCATAAAGAAAACGGGCTGACTGGTCAGCCCGTTTTATAATAAGATAAGTATAAAATTGTGTAAGTCGATAACTGCATTTTATAAAATCGGCGATAAAAGCCTTGAGATGGATTCTTTCAATTTGATTTTTAAGGCTCTATTTCTGTAATCTTCTGCAGTCAGGTTAGTTGATAGCTGGACATCTTCCTGAAAGCTCTCAGTCAGTTCTTTCGAAACATCCTCATCATATATAAAGGCATTTACCTCAAAATTGAGCCTGAAGCTTCTAACATCTATATTCGCGGTTCCTACCGAAGAAACCTTCTCGTCAACAATCAAGGTTTTTGCATGGATGAAGCCATTTTCATATATATAGATGTTCGCATTTACTTTTAACATTTCCCCTATATAGGAGTAGGTTGCCCAATAAACAAACATATGGTCAGGCTTGTTCGGTACCATAATGTTCACTTCCACCCCAGATAATGCAGCTATTTTCAATGCATCCAGGAGACTGGCGTCCGGGATGAAATAGGGGGTTTGGATATAAATAGATTTACGGGCTGATGAAACCATTTTTATATACCCATTTTTAATCTGTTCCCATTCCGAATCAGGCCCGCTGGTAACAATTTGCATCCCTACGCTATCACGAGACTCGGCCAGCGGAAAATACTCCGGAGCATAGTAAATATCATGGCGATGCGAAGCCTGGTTCCAGTCCAGGATAAAGCGGGTCTGCAGGGAATGGACAGCACTCCCCCTGATTCTTAAATGAGTATCACGCCAATATCCAAACTTTGGATTAAGCCCGAGATATTCATCCCCGACATTAAACCCGCCAACATATCCAATTCGGCCGTCAATAATGGCAATTTTGCGATGGTTCCGGTAATTAATTCTCAAGTTGATAAAGTGCAGCCGGGAAGGGAAAAAGGCTTCAATCTCCCCACCAGCCGCAATCAGCTCTTTAAACACCCTTTTATGCAGGCTTCTTGAGCCCAGTTCATCATAGAGAAGCCTTACTTTTACGCCTTCCCTTGCCTTTTCCGTCAAAAGATTGATTAAGCTTTTCCCCAGATTATCTCTCTTGAAGATATAATATTGCAGATGGATGTGATCGGCTGCATTTTTGATATCCTCCACAAGCGAATTAAACTTTTCTTTCCCATCTGTAAAAATCCTGACCTCGTTGTCCTGCGTCAACACCGCATCATTGTTGACAAGGTGCATATATATAAGGTCCTTGGAGTTTTTAATTATGTCATTTCGAAAATGGAAATCCTTTTCCTTGATTCCTCTGATCTGATTGTTCAGCAGTTCATCAATTCCAATCTTTTTACGGTCTTCCCATTGGAACATCTTTCTTCTGGTTAAATTCTGCCCAAAGAAGAGGTACATGAAAAAACCAAGAAGAGGGAGAAAGAACAAAACCATGAGCCATGCCCATGTGGCGCCTGCATCCCTTCGCTCCAGAAAGATAACAAAAACAGCCAGGATAATATTTAATACTAAAAATACTGTAAGCATCATGGAGTATATATCCATCTCAATGTCCTCTCCACATGTATGTTATTTCCGTCCATTTAAAAGGAAAACCTCCGGTTGTACGGAGGCTGTATATATAATAGCGTATGCTTATGAACGGTTTTGGTTATCTTCTTGCTCTTCTTTAGCCTCTTTTTGTCCCTGCTCGCTGTCAGGAAGCGGATCAACCGGGTCTACTGTATGCTTGAATTGGTAAGCTTTTGAAGTGGTAATAACGCTTAAAAGCAGTACCACGATCACAATGATAATCGATATGACTAATACCGTATACATGTTTCTCCCCCTTTTCTCTCCTCAATATTTTACCATGAAAGCAGCACTTTCATGAAAGATTTCGCGATGGCCAAGGCACAGGTTTGAATTTTGTTATTGTGGGTAATCTATTGTTGGGAGGATGATTTATATGAGTAAAGAATTAGTAAAAGCTGTTAACCAGCAAGTAGCAAACTGGACTGTTCTATATGTAAAGCTTCACAATTTCCATTGGTATATTAAAGGGAAAAACTTTTTTACCCTTCATGCAAAATTTGAAGAACTTTATAATGAAGCCAACGTACATGTAGATGAATTGGCTGAGAGAATCCTGGCTCTTGAGGCTAAGCCGGTTGCGACTATGAAGGAAGTTCTTGAAACCAGTTCCCTCGAAGAAGCGACAGGAAAAGAAAATGAGGAACAAATGGTCCAATCGGTCGTTGATGACTTTGAAAAAATGGTGGACGAGCTTCAGGAAGCAATTGAGCTTGCAGAAGAAGCCAAAGATGAAGGTACAGGCGACATGCTGATTGCTGTAAAGCAAAGTTTAAAGAAACATATCTGGATGCTAAAAGCATACCTTGGATAATAAACAAAGACTGGCTGGAAAGCTGGTCTTTTTATATGCAAAGAATAAAAGCGGAAGCGCCTTGCATAAGGAATGCCATAATAAAATAAAAAGCGGCTTATCGCCGCCTTCAAATAATATGGATAGTTAATTATTCGGATATGTATAGTTTAGTGTATGTTCCGGTGATGAATGATCGGGCTTCTGCGCTGGCCGTAATTCTCACTGGCAAATTTCCCTTTTAAGCTCTCAATCAAATAAAGCCCCATTAAATCATATAATTCCTGATTATCGAGATCCCTGATAATATTCAGCAGGTCTTCTCTGTCCATTTCTTCTAAGAAGGCAAAAGCGAGCATATCGATATCCTCTTCATCACCTGTCAGCTTATTCCTGTAAAGTTCATATAGCTCATCAATCAGTTTCATGATAACACCTCCTTAAAATATACTCCCGTTTTATATAGTATACTTAATTTAATACCCCTGATGCAGGAAAATATTCACCGCAGAATAATTGAGAAGCTGTTTCTCAATTATTTAACTTAGTATATGTAAGCTTATGAAGAATGATCTTAATTTCGTATAATTTTATCACAAATGTGGGATACGATAACTATAGAAATAAAAAAGTCATGATAAATAATGATAAAGTAACCGGTGTTGAAACAGCGTCACAGGAATGAAAAAAAAGGGGCTGACAGGATTGGAAGGTAATAAAAAGACGTATTATATCACGCTTGGTTCTGGGGAGATTTCACAAAGTGCCACTGGTTCAACATGGAATTTTAAAATAGAGGCGACAGATGATGAAATCATTGCCTTAAGGGAATATTTTGATCAGAACTACTCAACTGAGTGGCAGAATTTTTTCAGAGCCCATGTTCCTTATGTTCAATACCATTATGACCGTGAAAATGACGCTTATGATGATACAATGAAGAAAATATATGGAATGATTTATGATCTTGGAGATGATGAAGCAAGAAAACATATTGAAAGCATGGGGATCCTTACTGAAGAGGAACATAAATAAATAGCTGAGGCGAGTGCCTCAGCTTTTCTTACATTTCCATTTCTACAGCTGTATCAAGAACTTTTTGTGGAACGGCTATAGCCTCTACCTTATTATAGTTTGCATATTGGCCGTTCATGGTCTGCTTCATGGATATGGTCTGGCCTTCAGCCGTAATTTCCATTTCCATAATCATATTCAGAACGCTTGGATAAAAAGTTTCTTTATCAATCACGATTTCGTATTCCACGCCGTTAATTTTCATGTTATCAAGCATTTCTCCGTTGGCTGCCAGTTCAGGCGGAAGTGTTTCTGCTGCTGTTTCCTTCACAAAATCATTGAATTTTTCTCCATCGGCTTTCAGTTTTAGAATATAGCTTTTTGCATCCTGTTCAAACGTAAAGTCGTCCACGAACTCCTGCAATTTCTTTAGTTCTTCACCAGGATTTGTCTGCTGGCTGGACATTTGAAGCAAATCATCCGACATTTCTTTAGGGAACTTCATCCACTGCTTACCGGCTGCATCATAAAGGAACATGCCTTCTTCAGTAAAATAGCTTTCAATATCATACGATTCTTCTGTTCCGTCCATCGACATAGTCATTTTTTGGTAGAAGGCCATCGGATCTGTTGTAACATCCATATCAATGGCAGAATCGATATTCATATTTTCCCCTTCAGTGCCTGAGCTCATTTCCTGCCTCATATCCATATTTACCGAGAAGCTTTTTAGCTCTTCTGAAGCTTCGGTAGATTTCGTTAAAACTTCCTCCAGTGTCAATTCTGAAGCTTCTTCTGTTTTTGTCTCTTCCTTGCCCGTGCCGCCAGCAGATTCATTAACAGGTTTGGCTGTTTCATTGCACGCAGCCAGCATTAGAATCATCAAGAAGCCAGTAAGGATTGCAAGGGATTTTTTCAAGGTATACACTCCTCTATTTAGGTTAGTCAGCTAATTTTACGGAGAAAAAAGGAAAAAAGTTTCAAAAATATGTAATTTGATACTTTAGCCCCAGAAGTTTTTAAATATATGATTTACCTTTATAATGATAACATCAGAATTTAATTATCGAGTGAGGGAAAAGTATGGAAAACTTTTTGGATGAGAACGGCGGGGAAGTGCGATTTTCTTTTAATAAACGAGCTTTTGGAACCGATCCAAAACATGTTCTGGTCATTTGCCGCTATGGCGATCAATGGCTGCTGACGAATCACAAAAAGCGGGGGTGGGAATTTCCGGGAGGCAAGAGAGAAGAGGGGGAGTCTCTTGAAGAGGCAGCCAGAAGAGAAGTTTATGAGGAAACAGGAGCAGACTTAAAGAGTTTACATTTTATTGGTGAATATGAAGTTAATTTGGGTACAGAGCGTTTTGTCAAAGCCATTTTTTTCGCAGAGGTGAAAAGCCTTAACAAAACGGATCAATATTTTGAAACAAACGGTCCCATTCTGACAGCTGGAAACTTGCTGGAAGACAGGTGGAGCAGTCAATACAGTTTTATCATGAAGGATAAAGTAGTTGAAAAGAGCCTCGAAAAAATCATGCAGGGAAAGTAAAAAAACGGCATTATCGCTGCCGTTTTTATTATGAACCATTTTTTATCAGTTTTCGCTCGAGCAGTTCGACCAGCTGATACATCACTGTTGCAAAAATAGCAATTACCAGCAATGACAGCATGACAAGGGTAAAGTTGAAGACTTGGAAGCCGTAAATAATCATGTATCCGAGACCTTTTGAGGATACAAGGAATTCCCCGACAATAACACCGACCCATGATAGACCGACATTCACCTTTAAAGTTGAGATGATGGTTGGGAATGAAGCTGGCAAAATAGCTTCCCTGAAGATTTGAAATCGGTTTGCCCCAAAGGTTTGAAGCACCTTAATGTAATTAGGGTCAACTTCTTTAAAAGATGTATACACGACAATGGTTGTGATGATGATGGAAATAATCGCGCCCATTGCTACGATGGAAGTAAAGCTGGGGCCTAATGCGACGATTAATATCGGGCCAAGTGCAACCTTTGGCATTGAATTCAGGACAACCAAATAGGGGTCCGCTATTTTTGAAAGCAGCGGTGACCACCAGAGGATGGCTGCAAGCAATGTGCCTAGAAAAGTGCCCAATATGAATCCAAATACGGTTTCTGACAAAGTGTAGCCTAAATCCACCATCAAGGTCCCATCCTGGATTTTGGTTAAAAATAATCCCCATACTTTTGAGGGCGCACTGAAAATCAGCGGGTCAATCCATTGCTTCTGGCTTGCCAGCTCCCATCCCGAAAAAAACACGATAAAGATGACAGCCTGATAGAAGCGTACCCATTTTTTTTCACGGTTCAGCGACTGGATATATTTCTGGTGGAGGAATTTAACGTTCTCCTGCGGGCTCAAGGGACTCCAGCTCCTTCCATATAGTTTGAAAAATCGCTGGATATGCTTCATGATTTCTTGCGTTAAAGGGAGTTTGATCTCTTAATTCTTTTGGTATTACAAACGTTTTATGAAGCTGTCCGGGTCTCGCGGAAAAGAGAAAAACGCGATCACTCATGCTGATTGCCTCACCAATATCATGGGTAACCAGTATGGCTGTTTTTCCAAATGATTTGAGCGTGTTAGAGACCAAATCCTCAAGCTTCAGCTTGGTTTGATAATCTAATGCGGAAAAGGGTTCATCAAGCATGAGCAGCTTTGGTTCAGTTGCAAGTGTTCTTACAAGGGCAACACGCTGGCGCATTCCGCCAGAAAGCTGCTTTGGAAACTGTGACTCTACACCTTTTAATCCCATCTCCTGAAGGAGCTGCAGTGCATAAGCTTTTTTGTCGGGAGTAAGGCTGTTCCCGATTTTCAGCCCCAGCAGGATATTTTCTTCAATCGTTTTCCAGGGAAAAAGATAATCCTGCTGCAGCATATAGCCAATTTCATTTTCTGCCGTTTCAACGCGCTTTCCTTCAAGTGCTACAGTGCCTTCTGTGGGTTCAAACAGGCCTGCTATGATGGAAAGCAAAGTTGTCTTGCCGCATCCGCTTGGGCCGAGGAAGGAAACAAATTCTCCTTCCTCCACTTCAAGCGAAATATCGGAGAGGGCCGTTACAGCAGAGGTTTTCGTAAAATAAGTGTGGTGGACAGCATCTACCTTTAGAAAATTCATGTCGGCCTCCTCTTTCGTTTATTTACTTCATTACACCTTCAGCGATTTCTGTGTTGACAAGTGTGTCATGCTCTATGCGCTTAGGGAGCTCTCCTGCTTCGTCCATGATGTTCTGCAGGTTTTCCCATTCTTCAGTGTCCAGGATAGGATCTGCTGCAAAGGACCCCTGGCTCTTATAGCGGTCTACTACCATCTCAATGATTTCAAGCTCGGTATTGTCGAAATATCCTTGAATGGTTTCTGCCGTTTCTTTCGCACTATGTGTTTCAACCCATTGCTGTGCTTTATAAATCGCTCTTGTGAATTTTTCGACTGTCTCTTTATTTTCATCAATATAGCTTTGTTTTGTCATGAATGTGGTATATGGTACATGACCGGACTCTGTTCCGAAAGAAGCTACGATATAGCCTTTGCCTTCTTTTTCAAAAACACTGGCAGTCGGCTCGAACAGCTGAACAAACTCGCCTGTTCCTGAAGCGAAGGCCGGAGCGATATTGGCATAATCAATATTTTGAATCAAGTCCATATCTTCGTGAGGATCAATTCCATGCTTTTTCAAAACAAACTCGCCAACCATCTGCGGCATGCCGCCTTTGCGCTGACCCAGGAATGTTTTGCCTTTTAGCATATCCCATGAAAAGTTATCGATTTTTTTGCGGGAAACAAGAAATGTTCCATCCGTTTGAGTGAGCTGTGCAAAGTTAATGACCGGATCGTTGGAGCCCTGAGCCGAAACGTAAATGGAAGTTTCGGAACCTACAAGTGCAACATCAGCGCTATCCGACAGCAGAGCAGTCATCGTTTTATCTCCGCCTGCTGTAGTTGTAAGCTCTACTTTAAGCCCTTCTTCTTCAAAGAAACCCTTTTCAAGGGCTACATATTGCGGAGCATAGAAGATGGAGCGTGTCACTTCGGCAATACGGACCTTTTGCATTTCATCCTTGCCGCAAGCGGCCAAAGGAACAATAAGTATCGCTGTAAGCAAAAGAAGCATGCTTACTTTCATCCATTTTTTCATAAGCCATAAGACCTCCCTTATGCTAAAAAAGTCAGATTTAAAAGCCTAGGATATCGTATGAAAATCGAAAAAATGTGTGAATGCCCATGGAAACATTTTTAGGCGGAGTTCATAAAGCTCATACTATTAGTCGTATTCAGATTTACTTCAGAGGGAGATGAGGACATGGAATTCCTAAATGGCCAAGTCATAACTAAACAGAGATTTCCTTCGCCAAATCCGGCAATCGAATTATCTGTTGTCACATATTATGCAAACGGATTACATATAAAAGGCCTGCTGGCAGAGCCAAAGGGGGAGGAACAATATGATGGGTTTCTATACCTAAGAGGAGGCATAAAAAATGTCGGGAAAGTAAGGCCTTCCAGGATTGTCCAGTTTGCCTGTGAAGGCTTTATTGTATTCGCGCCTTTTTACAGAGGCAACCAAGGGGGAGATGGTAACGAAGATTTTGCAGGGGAGGACAGACAGGACGCATTTGCCGCTTTTACTCTTCTTCAGGAGCATGCCCGGGTAAAAAGAGTCCATATTTTTGGCTTTTCCCGTGGTGGCGTAATGGCATTGCTTACTGCAATCGAGTTTCCTGAAGCCGCGTCCATTGTTACATGGGGAGGGGTCAGTGATATGTTTCTCACCTATGTGGAGCGAAAGGATCTCCGGAGAATGATGAAACGTGTAATAGGAGGAACCCCGACTAAGTTTCCGGAACGGTATAAATATCGCACCCCGCTTTTTCAGCTGGAGCAGCTGCAGGCCCCCGTCTTAATTATTCATGGAGAACAGGACCATAATGTTTCGGTGGAGCATTCCTATCGCCTGGAAAAAAGGCTCAAGGCTCTAAAAAAAGAAGTGGGCAGCTGGTATTTCCCTGAATATACCCACTACTTTCCGCCAGACGTGAACCGGAAGACGGTAGAGGATTTATGCGCGTGGATGAAAAGCAAAGGGCAGATGAAATTAAGGACTTTCAGAGCGCAATAAGGTGGGGTAAAATAGAGAAAAGGATATTAAAAATGAAGGAGAGATACCAATGGGTATGCCTTTAGAGCTGAACACAATGATCGTGACAAAGGGCAGGGAGAACAGACTTGATGAGAATTTCTTTTCACTTGTCAAAGACGGGTACAGATTATATCCGCTCGATATTCCGGTCGAGGTAAAAAGAACAATTGAAGGCGACCTGAACGGTATGGGTGTCATCAGAAAAGTGGTATGGGAAAACAGTCAGACCCTTATAACCTACCAGCTTGTTTCTCTAAACTCAACAAACTAAAGAGCGCCTGGACTTAGTCCGGCGTTTTTTTGTTCGAAATGTTTCTGTAAATTGCAAGTGAGAATAGTGCTTTTAAAATTAGGGGAGGAAAAAGAGCCCGAAAGGAACTAAACAGTGGGAATAATGCCGCTGATCGAGGACTAGGGGTCGCGAAGGGAGCTAAACAGAGGGAATAGTGCCACTGAGCGGGAACAAGTCGTCGCGAAGGGAACTAAACAGAGGGAATAGTGCCACCGAGCAAGGACTAGGGGTTGCGAAAGGACCTAAACAGAAGGAATCGTGTCACTGAGAGATGGAAAAAGAGTGCGAAAGGAACAAGTCGAAGCGCACAGTGTCGATCAACGATTATAAGTCTGCATGTAAGAAACTTATCGTTCGAGCGGGCTGACTTCCAAAATAATATAGAAAAGGAATTGCCGCTAAAAGCGGCAATTCCTTTTCTATATTATGCGATTGGTCCGCCTTTTTCTTCGATTTCAGAAGAAACGCTTGTGAATTTCTTGAAGTTTTCACGGAATTTTGCAGCGAGTTCTTTTGCTTTTGCTTCATAAGCAGCCTGATCTGCCCAAGTTTTGTTTGGCTGAAGAACTTCGTCAGGCACACCCGTAACGTGCTGCGGAATTTCCAATCCGAAAATTTCGTCCTTGACTGTTTCTACATTGTTTAGTTCACCTTCAAGTGCAGCTTCCACCATAGCTCGAGTGTAAGCAAGTTTCATGCGTTCACCGACTCCGTACTCTCCGCCAGTCCATCCTGTGTTTACAAGGAAGACTTTAGCATTATGCTCATCGATTTTCTCGCCAAGCATTTCAGCATAACGGTTTGCAGGAAGCGGAAGGAAAGGTGATCCAAAGCATGTAGAGAACGTAGCCTGCGGTGAGGTAATGCCGCGCTCAGTTCCTGCAAGCTTGGAAGTATAGCCGCTTAAGAAATGGTACATTGCCTGCTCTTTTGATAGTTTAGAGATTGGAGGCAATACGCCAAATGCGTCAGCTGTTAAAAATACAATTGTATTAGGATGTCCGGCAATGCTTGGGTCAACAATATTATCGATTGCCTGAAGCTGGTATGCCGCACGTGTATTTTCAGTTAATGTGCTGTCATCGTAATCAGCAACCCGAGTTTCGCTGTTTACCACCACATTTTCCAATACAGCCCCAAAGCGGATAGCATCAAAAATTTGCGGTTCTTTCTCACGGGATAAGTTAATGCATTTCGCATAGCAGCCGCCTTCAATATTGAATACACCATTTGCAGACCAGCCATGCTCGTCATCACCAATCAGCTTGCGATTAGGGTCTGCAGATAAGGTTGTTTTCCCTGTTCCGGATAAGCCGAAGAATAAAGCGACATCTCCTTCGCGGCCAACGTTCGCGGAGCAGTGCATCGGAAGAATCCCGTTTTCTGGAAGCATATAGTTCATAACAGAGAAAATGGACTTTTTCATTTCGCCTGCATATTCAGTACCGCCAATTAAAACAGTGCGGCGCTCGAATGAAATGATGATGAATGTTTCGGACTTAGTGCCGTCAACTGCAGGGTCTGCTTTGAAATTAGGAGCAGAAATGACTGTGAACTCTGATTGATGATCCAATAGCTCGTCTTCTGCCGGACGAATGAATAACTGATGTGCGAAAAGATTGTGCCAGGCATATTCATTAATTACCTGGATTGGCATGCGGTGCTTTTTATCAGCACCTGCGAAGCCTTTGAAAACAAATACTTCTTCTTTTTCTTTTAAGTAGTTGATTACTTTATTATAAAGATTAGAGAATGCTTCTTCAGAGATAGGCTGGTTTACGCTACCCCAGTCCATTTTATCTTTGTTTGATGCTTCTTCAACAATGTATTTATCTTTAGGGGAACGTCCTGTATACTTTCCTGTAGTAGCGCGTACGGCACCAGTAGAGGTAAGGGACCCTTCATTGCGGTTTAATACTTTTTCCACAAGCTGAGGAACGGATAATTGCACTTGAATGTTGCTGCCATTTAGTAATTCGCTCAATTCGTTTGATATGCTTACAGAGTTCATCTGATGAATACCTTCCTTTTTCCCGATTTTTTTATGAAAGTGATTACATCTCGAAATTAGTATAACACATTAAAATGATTAGTCTATACTATTACGAAATTTTTTTATTCATGTTATAAAAATGTCATAATTGGACAAGTAATCCACTTTAATCACCTTATAACTGGTATATGTTAATATAGAAGAAAGTGTTAATTTTAACATGGGACTGATCTAAAATGAAGACAATTGCCCTCTATGATGGAACTTGTTCCTTATGCAAGGAAACAAAGAAGATGTTTAAAAAACTCGATTGGCTGAATAAAGTGGAATGGATTTCTCTGCAGGAGTATGAAAAAATCCCGAACTCGCTCTCGTTTTCCAAGATTGATTTGCGCAGAGAGCTTCATATTATTACCCCATCGGGTGGCGTGAAAAGGGGTTATTCTGCAGTAAGGAGACTGCTGTTCCTCTTTCCTGCATCCTTTTTAATCGGCCTCCTTTTATATCTCCCATTGACGCCAATGCTGGGCGATCCGATCTATAAATGGATTGCTAAAAACAGGCATAAATTTCTAAAGAAAAAATGTGACGACGGAAGCTGTTCGCTGTAAGCATGGAGCATAATCTTAAATGCTTAAAACTTACAGTGAAAAATAATGAAAATCTGTTGACATGATTCGATAAAATACGGTATGATTCAACCTTGAACGGATACTCTCTTATCCCGAGCTGGTGGAGGGACAGGCCCTATGAAACCCAGCAACCTGCTAAAGGCAATAATCAGCAAAGGTGCTAACCTGACGCAAGGACGTAATTCCTTGAACGATAAGAGTGAAAGGCGCGAATCGATTTGCTTTCAACCTTTTCACTAATGGGAAGGTTTTTTATTTTTTATCCAGCTCCAGCACCCAGCCCCTCGAGGTCATCAGCCATTCCCTTGCAGAAGGCAAAGAACGCCTTCTTCCAGGGACTGTCTTATGCTTGTCGGGGCTAACCGGGTGCTTGTGCTTTTAAGGCAATGAAATGAACGGCTTTTGGAATGTACTATTTATGTGAGTTTTTAGCAGCTTGCAGTGTGCAAAAGAAAAAATGGGTGCCTGGCTTCTGGTCAGTGCTGTCTATTTTTCTAATAAAAACTCCATGTTTATTTCATACTACTAAGGGAATGAGTTCCGTATCAAACAGAGATCCATGAAATGACAGGGAAAAGTTATTTCCGCTTCCCCATTTCTAAATTCTCGCTCAATTTTCTATTTATAAGGAGGAAGCCAGATGTCAACAAAGCGTCGTTTGTTTACTTCTGAATCAGTTACTGAAGGTCATCCGGATAAAATCTGTGGCCAAATTTCTGATGCAATCTTAGATGCGATTTTAGCTAAAGATGCGAATGCCCGTGTTGCTGCAGAGACTTCTGTAACAACTGGACTTGTATTAGTTGCAGGTGAAATCACAACATCTACATACGTAGATATTCCAAAAATCGTTCGTGAAACGGTAAAAGAAATCGGTTATACCCGTGCTAAATATGGTTTTGATTCCGAAACATGTGCAGTTTTAACTTCCATTGATGAGCAGTCAGCAGATATTGCAATGGGTGTTGACCAGGCCCTTGAAGCACGTGAAGGACAAATGAGCGATCAGGAAATCGAAGCAATCGGTGCAGGAGACCAGGGCTTAATGTTCGGTTTTGCCTGCAACGAAACGAAAGAGCTTATGCCTCTTCCGATTTCTTTAGCACATAAACTTTCCCGCCGCCTGACTGAAGTTCGTAAAGAAGAAATCCTTCCTTACCTTCGTCCGGACGGAAAAACTCAGGTAACGGTTGAGTATGATGAAAATGACAGGCCTGTCCGCATTGACACAATTGTTATTTCTACTCAGCACCACCCTGAGATCAGCCTGGAGCAAATCCAGCGCAATCTGAAGGAACATGTTATTAACCCGGTTGTTCCTAAAGAACTAATCGATGAGAATACTAAGTACTTCATCAACCCAACAGGACGTTTCGTTATCGGCGGACCTCAAGGGGATGCTGGCCTGACTGGACGCAAAATCATTGTTGATACTTACGGCGGATATGCCCGTCATGGCGGAGGAGCGTTCTCCGGTAAGGATCCTACAAAGGTTGACCGCTCTGCTGCTTATGCTGCTCGTTATGTAGCTAAGAATCTTGTGGCAGCCGGCTTAGCTGAAAAAGTTGAGGTTCAGCTTGCTTATGCGATCGGTGTGGCACAGCCTGTATCGATTTCTGTTGATACATTCGGAACAGGCAAAGTGGGCGAAGATGTACTTGTTGATCTGGTAAGAAAGCATTTTGATCTTCGTCCTGCAGGAATTATTAACATGCTTGGCCTTCGCCGCCCAATTTACAAGCAGACAGCTGCTTACGGACATTTCGGACGTACAGATGTAGATCTTCCTTGGGAGCGTACAGATAAGGCAGAAATTCTTCGTTCTGAAGCTGAATAGAAAAGCGGAAGCGCCTTGCCCACGAAGGAACGCAGACTAAGAACGCCACGTCCTGTGGCAACGTCTGCATGACCCCCATCCCCGGAAAGGCGTCCTTTGCCTTTTGGGGAGGGGTGGCTTGTGACCTCGAGGGGGTAGGCGCTCCTCCTAAAAGCTAGCGCTTTTAGTCGTGCGATGATAAAGCTGTCGAAGCGTTCCTTGTGGAGCTAGACAATAATATAAAAAGCGGGAGTTGCATTTACTATGTAACTCCCGCTTTCTTTTTTGCGTCTTTATACATATAGGGTGATAATTCACTTTTCGGTCTTTATGCTCTTTAGTCGTTTATAATTATATGTTATCGTTTAAACTTCGGATAATGGCTTAATTTTCCGAGCATATTTTTTTATAATCCGCGTGCTAATTATAAATGATTAGTGGTAGTATTATAGGGTATGTTTTCTAAGACAAAGGAGCCGTTAAGGCTGTATCTAAATATTGAGAATAGAATGGAGTAGGTGACGTACATAATGTGTGGTTTTATTGGTTGTGTACATGAAAAAGCACAAAATTACCGTGACGCAGATAAAGAACAATTCCAAAATATGAATGATATCATTACCCATCGGGGTCCGGACGATTCAGGATACTATTTTGATGATCATATTCAATTCGGCTTCCGCCGGTTGAGCATTATCGATATTGAAAGCGGGCACCAGCCGCTGACTTACGAGAATGAGCGTTATTGGATTATCTTTAATGGTGAAATCTATAACTATGTGGAACTTCGTGAAGAACTTCTCAAAGCTGGCTTAAGCTTTGAAACAAGTTCCGATACAGAAGTCATAATTGCCCTATACAGCCATATGAAAGAAAGAGCTGTTGAAAAATTGCGCGGGATGTTTGCGTTTGTCATTTGGGATAAACAGGAGCAGTCCCTATATGGAGCCAGAGATCCATTTGGGATTAAGCCTTTCTTTTATTACGATAAGGGAGACCGCACGTTCTTTGGATCAGAGAAGAAGAGCATTCTATTGGCGCTTCAGAATGATGTATTAAACTATGACTCCCTCCAGCATTATTTGACTTATCAGTTTGTGCCTGAGCCAAACACGATGTCAGAGGGAATCCATAAGCTGGAGCCTGGCCATTATTTTACTAAAAAAATCGGTGCTCCGATGGATATTAAGCGTTATTGGAAAGCTGCGTTCCATCCAGTGCAGAAGTCAGAAGCTGATTTCACGAAAGAAATAAGAGATGTGTTGTTCGACTCAGTCAAAATGCATATGCGTGCCGATGTGCCGGTAGGTTCATTCCTTTCAGGCGGAATCGATTCTTCCATCATTGCTTCCATTGCGAAAGAATTCCATCCTGCTATCAAAACCTTCTCTGTCGGGTTTGAACGCAATGGCTTCAGCGAGGTGGATGTAGCGAAAGAAACAGCAGAAAAGCTGGGTGTCGAAAACATAAGCTACATCATAACTCCTGAGGAATACATGAATGAGATTCCGAGAATCATGTGGCATATGGACGATCCGCTTGCTGACCCGGCTTGTGTGCCCCTTTATTTTGTAGCAAGAGAAGCACGCAAGCATGTAACAGTTGTACTTTCAGGTGAGGGCGCTGATGAGCTATTCGGCGGCTATAATATTTACCGTGAACCACAATCCCTGGAAGCCTTCAATAAAATTCCTGCCATCGGTAAAAAGCTTCTTCGCATGATTGCAAACATGATGCCAGAGGGAATGAAGGGGAAAAGCTTTATCGAACGCGGTGTAACGCCAATGGAAGAGCGCTACATTGGAAATGCAAAAATGTTTACAGAGCAAGAGAAGCGCAGCCTGCTTCATGTTTATAAAGACAGCTTAAATTATACGGATATCACTAAACCGCTATATGAAGAAAGCCGCGGCTATGATCCGGTTGACCGCATGCAGTATATCGACATTCATACGTGGATGCGCGGAGACATTCTATTGAAAGCGGACAAAATGACGATGGCTCATTCTCTCGAGCTTCGTGTTCCGTTCCTTGATAAAGAAGTGTTTGAAGTGGCTTCCAAAATTCCGACCAGCATGAAAACGGCAAATGGCACTACGAAGTATATACTTCGCAAAGCTGCTGAAGGAGTCGTTCCAGACCATGTGCTGAACCGCAAGAAACTTGGATTCCCTGTTCCAATCCGCCACTGGCTGAAAGACGAGATGAATGAGTGGGCTAAAAATATTATCCGTGAAAGCAATGTGGATCACTTAATCAATAAAGATTATGTGTTAGGGCTTCTTGAAGACCATTGCCAGGATAAAGCGGACAACAGCCGCAAAATCTGGACAGTTCTTATGTTCATGGTTTGGCATCAGGTGTACGTGGAGAAAAAGTATTCTTTTGAGAAAGAGTATCTGTTAAATAATAACTTGCAGCCACTTAAAGGCTAAAATAAAAACGTTCATCAGGTGGCAACCTGGTGGACGTTTTTATTTTTGGTGATAAGTAATAGCCTGTTTGCCCATCTGCACCCATGCTTTTTCAAAATCGTTTATGGGTGCTTTTTTATTTTTCTCGCCTGTAAGCGGGTCATTGAAATACATATATTCCTGATCATAGCCTGTGAGCAGGACTGAATGCTCTTTATAGGTAATCTGGATTTTTCCGCTTGGCGTGTGCCAGGTCTGGAAAAAGTCATCAGAAAGCTGTTTATAGGCTGTGTTGATAATAACCCAGACTGGCCTGCCGTCTGACAAATGGATCTTTAAGTCTTCAAAACCGGATCCAGTAAGGTCTTCAATGGAGCCAGGCATGTACTTTTCCGCAAGTTCTTTTACGGGTTTATGATAAACGCCGAGACCAGGATTATCAAAGGAATACATATCGCCTATGAATCCGTCATTCGGGTGCCCGAAATAGATTTTTCCGTTTTCTATGCGATAAGGCTCAGGATTTTTCTTTATTTCTTTAGCGAGTGTCATTTTATCAGCCTGGATCCCTGCATGCTGAAGAAGCATGGCTAAGCTCGTCACTTCGCATCCCCTGGGGAGCTCAGGAAACTGATTGACTGCGGGAGCATCTATAAGTGTTTCTTCTTTGATCTTAATTACGGCAGTGTTGTGTCCAAGGAAGGAGCTGGCTTTCTCAGCAGGTTCAGACAGCCATGATTTAATTTGGTTTACGGCTGAAGCAGGCTGGCTTCCTGAAAGGTTGTCATAAACAAATGCACCAGAAATCAGAATGAAGACAATTAAAAACATTGGTGCCGTTTTTAACATTGTTTTTCTGAATATCACTATTAAAAATAAAAATAGAACAATAGCCGCAATATAAATCTTCAATTTCTTCACCCGCCCATTGATATTGCCTTATGTTTATTATCGGCTATTTTCCCATTCTATTAATAAAAGGAGGCAGGAGAGTTATTTATGCTTTTTCTGCAAAGACTTATAGTACTGCCCTTTTTCGGCGTATTCCCTGCTTATACGTTCCATATCTTTAATATCTTCTGGTGTCAGCTCGCGGATCACTTTTGCTGGCCTGCCGAATGCAAGTGTATTGGGAGGAATTTTCTTTCCCTGTGGAACAAGGCTCCCAGCTCCAATGAATGCTCCCTCTCCGATTTCAGCCTGATCTAATACAATCGAGCCCATCCCTATTAAAGCCCTTTTGCGGATAATGCAGCTATGAAGGATTACCTGATGGCCAACTGTTACTTCATCTTCCAATATCAGCGGGTTATTCGGGCTCTGATGCAGGACGGAATTGTCCTGGATATTGACTTTTTTGCCGATGATTGTTGGTGCTACATCTCCGCGTATAACGGAGTTGAACCAAACACTGGAATTCTCGCCAATTTCAACATCACCGGTAATGGTAGTAAAATCTGCAATAAATGCGGATTCAGCAATCTTAGGTTCTTTATCTTTATATGGATAGATCATGTGAAACACTCCTATATGCAGTTTGATTATTTTGATTTTATCATAAGAGGCATGATAAACGATATTTTGGCAAAAAGAATTCCATTTTGACAAAGGTTGATTCATGAACAATTTTAGCATCTAGGCTATAATATATTTACATAAGACAGTACGTAAAAAGGCTGGGAGGATTGACTATGTGGAAATGGGAAACTGAAGGAGATGCAAAGGGCGTTATTGTCATGGTGCATGGGGCAATGGAGCATCACCGCCGCTATGGCTGGCTGATTGAAATGTGGCGCTTGGCAGGTTTCCATGTCATAATGGGAGATCTTCCTGGCCAGGGGATGACTTCAAGATCCAGAAGAGGCCATATTGATTCCTTTGATGAATATATACTTGAAGTTCAGGATTGGGTACAGGCAGCCTATGAATTTGAATTGCCGGTATTTCTTTTAGGGCACAGCATGGGCGGACTGATTGCCATTCGTCTGCTGCAGGAGGAAAGAATGAATCTCGCTGGAGTGATTTTGTCATCTCCATGCTTAGGCTTGGTTCAACAGCCTTCGAAATTTCTGAACTTTTTATCGCTTGGACTCAATTCTGTGATGCCAGGCCTGAAAATGGATGCCGGTTTATCCGTGGACATGGCAACAAGGAATCAGGATGTCCTTGATGCTGATTTAAATGACTCATTGTATGTGACAAAAGTGTCGGTCAGATGGTACAGGGAACTTGTTTCTGCTATAAAGCTTGCCTTTGAAAATCTTGATAAAATCCAGGATGTGCCCCTCCTCGTATTGCAGGGCGGCGATGATAAGATCGTGAATAAAACAACTGTCAGAGAATGGTTTAACCTTGCGCCTTTCTCAGAGAAAAGGTTCAAAGAATGGCCTAAGTGCTACCACGAAGTCTTTAATGAACCTGAACGTGAAGAAGTCTTTGAATACGCGAAGGATTTCGTAAGCAGCCAATTAAAAGCGCTTGGTTATGTGGTTTAAGGACGGGGTTTTAATTATGGAGGGTGCAGGCTTAACATAAGAAACTGCTCACCTATCCCCTAAGCAAAAGGAGGTTTGTCATGTCATGAGTGTCCCTTCCATGCCAATTAGCTTAATGTCACATGTTTACAGGAAGGTTCTTCCTGCGGTCCATAAGGAACTTGCATATTGGAGAAGCAGGGCGGAAGCAATTCCTGATCCGGAGTTAAGAAAGCAGGCTCTTGCCAGCATTGATCATAAAACATTTCACTGTGAAGGCGGAGCAATTATGTCTTTAATGGCCAAGGAGAAATATGGACAAGCGATTAAGTTTATCATCGCATATCAGACAATCAGTGATTATTTGGACAATCTCTGCGACCGGAGCACCTCGCTTGATCCCCGGGATTTTGCGGCACTGCACGAGTCAATGGAGGATGCCCTCGATACGGGTGCAGCAGAGAAAAATTATTATCGGCTGAGAAAAGAACAGGATGATGGAAACTACCTTGCAGATTTAGCAGCAGCCTGCAGGGAAGTGCTGTACAGTCTGGAGAATTATACTCATATAAAAAGCCATCTGCTTGAATTATGCCGTTACTATTGTGATCTGCAAATACATAAGCATGTTGTGGTGGAAGAACGAGTTCCCCGTCTGCAGAACTGGTTTGACCAATATCGGTCTGATATTCCTGAGATGGAATGGTATGAGTTCTCTGCCTGCTCAGGATCGACTTTAGGAATTTTCTGCCTTGTTTCCTACGCACTGAGAGATGATTTTGAAGCTGAGCATGCAGTAAATATACGAAATGGATATTTTCCATACATCCAGGGTCTCCATATTCTTCTTGATTATCTGATTGACCAGGAAGAGGACAAAGCCGGTGGTGACTTGAATTTTTGCTTTTACTATGAGAATGAAGAAAAACTGTTTTCGAGATTGAAGCATTTTGTTGCCGAGGCAGATAAGCATACTGAAAAGCTGCCTCATAAACATTTCCATAAACTGATTAATCGCGGCTTGCTAGGGGTCTATCTATCCGATGAGAAGGTCCGGAAGCAGCGGAATGTCAGAAGATTAGCCAAAAGCATGATAAGAACAGGCGGAGTGGTAAGCTATTTCTTTTATGTAAACGGCAGGGCTTACCGGACTTTGCAGAAAATAATGCCTGCTGGCTTTTCAGGAGCAATTGAAAAATAATAAAAAGCCTGCATTTTTCGCAGGCTTTTACCGTTTTTCAATTGCTACAATAAACGGCGGGTTATTTTTTTGATTAATAAACTGATACTGCAATACATGGACGAGGCTTTGATCCAGCTGCCTTACATATCTGAGCAGATAATCACGCTCAACAGCTCCCTCAATATGGCCGTGATAAATCACTAAAAGAATAATCCCTTCCGGAGCCATCAGTTCCAAAAGCTGATCGATGGCAGAAATGGTTGTCTGCGGACGGGTGACAATATCTTTATCACCGCCAGGCAGGTAACCTAAATTAAAAATGGCTGCAGTTATTTTTCCATGATGGACAGGCGGCACATTCTCTAGAATGAATTCATGTCCTGTATGGAAAAGGGTAGCCCTGTCTGACAGGTCATGATCAGCCAGGCGTGTTTTTGTATTCTGGACAGCCTCTTCCTGAATATCGAATCCGTAAACTCTTCCATTATGTCCAACCAGATCCGCCAGAAATACTGTATCATGACCGTTGCCCAAAGTGGCATCTATAACGATATCTCCAGGTGATACTGCTTTCTCAAGCAGCTGTCTAGCATAAGGTAAGATTCTTTCAAGCTTCATGACAATGCCTCCATTTGGCTTGGTTTATAAAATTTGCCTTGCCAGCTGTTTCTGCGCTTTAATTCCGCATCAATGCTATTAAGCACTTCCCACTTATTCACGCTCCACATTGGCCCGATCATCAAGTCGATTGGCCCATCTCCTGTTATGCGGTGAACAATCATTTCCGGAGGTAAAATCTCCAGCTGGTCACATACTAAGTTTACATACTCATCAAGAGACAGAAACTCAAGCATGCCCTTTTCAAATTGTTTAACCAGTGGGGTTCCTTTTAATAAATGAAGGAGATGGATTTTAATCCCCTGCACATCCAGCTTCGCAACTTCCCGTGCGGTTTCCATCATCATGTCCGGTGTTTCAAGCGGAAGGCCATTAATGATATGGGAACAGATGCGGATGCCATGTTTGCGGAGCTTGTTTACTCCCTCCGCATAGCATGGATAATCATGTGCGCGGTTAATTAAAAGGGCAGTCCGTTCATGCACAGTCTGTAAGCCCAATTCAACCCAGAGGTATGTCCGCTGATTAAGCTCTGCCAGATATTCGACTACATCTTCAGGCAGACAGTCAGGGCGGGTCGCAATAGACAGTCCGACAACTCCGTCCTGCTCAAGCACTCTCTCATACATATCACGAAGCACTTCCACAGGGGCATGAGTATTCGTAAAGGCCTGAAAATAAGCCATGTATTTTCCGTCTTTCCATTTATGATGCATTTTTGTTTTTATAGCATTAAATTGTGTTTCCAAATCATCAGTACGGTTCCCGGCAAAGTCTCCCGAACCGGCTGCACTGCAGAATGTGCATCCTCCATGCGCGACCGTGCCATCACGGTTGGGGCAATCAAAGCCGCCATCGAGTGCCACCTTGAATACTTTATGGCCAAATTCATTACGCAAATGATAGTTCCATGTATGGTACCGTTTATTATCGGATGCATATGGAAAAGGATTTACTTTATCCACAATTATCCCTCCTTTTTCAAAGAGTAATCTATAAGGTGAAAATGAATATGAAGGATTTCATAAAATTAATCTTATCATGACCCCAAACCTTATCCAAGGGGAATTGGCAGGAAATAGAGTGGTAAGGATTACGGAAAAATGAACAAACTAACTAATGAAGCATGCAAGCTTCTAGACCCATTCTTTAAGGAGGGGAACAGATAATGGCTACCCGTGAATCGATGGATACACTCCTGCAGCAGTGTGAGGATGCAATCCGTTTTGCCCAGGAGCAGTTTGAATCAGGCAGGACGCAGGAGCATTACAATGATAACGAATACTCCAATGCACTTCAATCTTTAGAAGCTGCTTATAATGATATAACCCAGATGGCGCACAGCGCCAACTCACAGCAGCGGGAACAGCTTCACCGGATGAGGCTCCAGCTGCAGCAGCTCCAAAATCAGATGATAATACTTCCTCATTAAGGAGTGGTCCACAGATGGTAAAAAAGCGCTCAAAACAAAACAATCCGGAACAAAAGACCCGCAATGGCGCCAATAGCCAGGACGTTGAATTTGGCCGGGATTTTGATGTGGTTAAGCAGTCGAAAAAGAACTATGAGAAGTCAGGCGGCCAGCCAGTTAAATCAAAATTTCACCCTGAGCCGGAACAATCATCATAAGAAATGCGGAAGCGCCTTGCTCACCCCCGCTACCTCGAGGGAGCAGGCGCTGGAGCTAGACAGCTATCTACATTAAAATTTAATTTTTTTATTAATATGGAAAGCCCCGATTACTCAAAATCGGGGCTTTATTTTTTGTGCCGATTAACGAACTTTTCTCAATAGGTGCATTCTTTAAAAATCCACATTCAGCCCAAGTTTAAAAGAAGAAGTATTCTGTCTATTAAAATCGAATGAAAACCTGTTGCAAGGACAGGAAAAACCAACTAAAATTATTTTGGATTTCGAAATAGTGCCGGATGGCAATATGCCTGCTGACATAAAAAATATGAAAAAAAGGGGCGTAATTTTATGCCGCGGACCTTATGGCTTTTAATTATTGGGATGGCAGTGAATGTAACCGGATCTTCTTTTTTGTGGCCTCTTAATACTATCTACATTCATGACCACTTAGGCAAATCGTTATCGGTAGCCGGCCTGGTTCTGATGGTGAACGCAGCTGCCAGCGTAGCAGGAAATTTAATTGGGGGAAGCCTATATGATAAAATAGGCGGCTATCGTTCGATTCTTCTTGGAATTGCCATCACGGTAATGGCACTCCTCGGTTTGACCTTTTGGCATGACTGGCCTGCATACGTGGTGTTCCTGACCTTTGTCGGATTTGGATCTGGAATTGTTTTTCCTTCTATGTTTGCGATGGCGGGTTCTGTTTGGAAAGAAGGCGGCCGCAAAGCCTTCAATGCCATTTATGTAGCCCAGAATGCCGGTGTGGCCATTGGTGCTGCTCTCGGCGGCCTTGTGGCGTCGTACTCTTTTCAGTTGATTTTCCTGGCCAATACTGTCATGTATATCGTTTTTTTACTTATCGCTGTTTTTGGATACAGGGGAATAAATACTGTTTCGGGCCAGCAGACCTCCATCCTTCAGGAAAATCGCATGGTTAAAAATCATACCAAGCTTTACGCGCTGCTCATATTATGTGCAGGCTATTTATTGTGCTGGGTCGGATATGTGCAATGGCAATCGACTATCGCTGCTTACACACAGGAATTGAATATTTCTTTAAAGCAATACAGCCTGCTGTGGACTATCAATGGAGCTCTGATAGTATTGGGCCAGCCTTTTATCAGTGCTTTGCTAAAATGGTTTAAAACACTTAAGGTTCAGATGGTCGCCGGCATGGTCATATTTATAGGGTCGTTTGCTGCTGCAGCCAGTGCAGAACAGTTCTCAGCCTTTATTACTGCCATGGTTATTCTGACGATTGGTGAAATGCTTATATGGCCAGCAGTTCCGACCATTGCCAACCAGCTTGCTCCTAAAGGGCGGGAAGGTTTTTACCAGGGAATCGTAAACAGCACTGCAACAGGCGGACGGATGATTGGGCCATTATTGGGGGGGGTTCTGGTTGACCTTTACGGAATTTCCATGCTGTTTGCGGTATTAATGGTTCTATTTGTTTTTGCCATTCTGACAACTCTTGTTTATGACCGGAAATTGAAGGCGTCTAAAGAACTGGCGCATGTATCATAAGAAAGAAACCTGCAGTTTTATGCTGCAGGTTTTTTCAATTTCATTCTTAACCGGCGCCTTCGAAGTAATTTTCTTTTTGTTTAGCAGCAAATACAACTTCATTGAAGAAGCTTTTCAAAATCAGCCATCTTGCTGGATAAGAATTGATGAAGTCTTCGAGAACCTCTTCTGAATAAAGAAGCAGGATATCCAAATCAGGCTTTTTTTGCTTCAAATCATACAAAAGGGCATGCGGAATGGTGTAATAGTCATTCAGCTGCCATTGATTTAGTTTTACTGTAAAAATATTATAGTCCTCAATATAGGTTTCCAGCGCCTGTTTTTGAGCTTGAGCGCATTCCTGCTTTGATTTGTTTCCAGATTGCCAGTGCGGATTAATTAGATAGATGCCTTTCAGCTGAAACACCTCCCCTGTCTGCTGATTACTAATGTTATGGGCAGTAAAAGCAATAAGAATACCCATTGAAGTGAATTTGTTTTCAGAAAAATATGATAAAATAGTGATCATAATAGTAGATTTTCCTAAATGAGGGGATTCAAATGAAAAGTGCTTTATTCGATTTGCCTGTGGAAATTGTTGAAACCATTGTTGAGAACGCCTTTGGATGGCTGGTAGTTGTGAATAAAGAAGGAACGATCATTTACATCAATAAAAACTATTGTGACTTTCTGGAAGTGGAGAGGGAACAGGTTCTGGGAAAGCATGTGTCCGGGGTTATTGAAAACTCACGAATGCATATAGTGGCTGAATCAGGCAAGGAAGAAATTGCAGACCTGCAATATATAAGAGGCAACTATATGATAGCAAACCGCATTCCTATTTTTTCTGGTGGCGAAGTAATTGGCGCTTTCGGGACAGTCTTTTTTAGGGATACAAAAGAATGGATGCAGATGAACAGCCATGTAAAGAGCATGCTGACAAAAATCCAGAGCTATATCCAGGAAATTGATCCCAGTGTAAAATACAGCCTTGATGATATACTGGGAAACTCGAGCCAGATTCATAGCCTTAAAGAAAAGGTGAAAATGGTGGCAGCCAGTGATATTTCCGTTTTAATCCGCGGAGAAAGCGGGACTGGAAAAGAACTATTTGCCCATAGCATTCATCAGCTCAGCAACAGGAGCCATCAGCCGTTTGTAAAAATTAACTGCGGAGCCATACCTGAACATCTGCTTGAGTCTGAACTGTTTGGCTATGAAGAAGGAGCTTTTACAGGTGCGAAAAAAGGAGGCAAAAAGGGGAAATTCCAGCTTGCTGATGGAGGGACCTTATTTTTGGATGAAATCGGAGATATGCCGCTAAATATGCAGGTTAAGTTATTGCGTGCCCTGCAGGAAGGCGAGATTGAAAGCGTGGGTTCGACTTCTTCGGTTAAAGTAGATGTCCGGATTATTGCTGCAACTAACAGACCGCTCGAAAAAATGATGGAAGAAAAGCGCTTTAGGGAGGATTTATTCTATCGGATTAATGTGGTGCCGTTTATGGTACCATCTTTGCGCGACAGGATGGAAGATTTATCACTCTTAATCGATAGCTTTATCAAAAAAATAACGAAAAAATCGGGAAAGAGAATAAGTGCAATTGAAGATGAGGTAATAGAAAAGTTTCATCAATATAGCTGGCCCGGCAATATTAGAGAGCTTGAAAATGTAATAGAGGCATCCATTCATTTAACAAACAATGAAAGTATCACTACAGAATCATTGCCGGATTATATGAAAGAATCAGCCGTTTATCCCGTTGGAAAAAAGAACTTGAAGGATATTCTGGAAGAAACAGAAAAGCGGATATTGACACAAAGTTTGACCAAATATAACCATGACCGAATAGAAGCTGCAAAGGCTCTGGGAATCAGTAAATCTTCTATGTATGAAAAGCTAAAGAAATATGGAATTGAATAAATACAAACAGTCCAGAAATCCGGAATACGTTCCGGATTTCTGGACTGTTTGCATTCTAGTAATTTTGTGTACTTTCAGCCCTACTCTTAGACCGAATTATCAGAAAACTAGTCTATTATATAAATGGACTTGTTCCCTGTGTATTCCAGAATTCTGGAATAATGTTTCATTTATTGTTCACCATTCCCTTTACATACAAGCAGGCTCATGTTGGCACGCCTCTTGCATTATAATTTCTCAGCAAGTTATTTATCTGTTTTTTTGCAAACGTTTTCAAAGAAGGGGGATGACAAGGTTTTTCTTATTTTTAAAACAAAGGGGGAAATGAAATGCTAAGTATGATTGGATTAATAGGCGGGCTTGCCCTGCTGATTTACCTGACTATGCGGGGAATGAACCTGCTGGTTGTCGGGCCGTTATCTGCCTTGTTTGTAGCTCTTTTTAGCGGCATGCCATTGTTTCCGCAGCTTGCAGGTGAAGGAGAGGCCAATTTGGTCGGGAACTATATGTCCGGCTTTTCAGGGTTTGTTACATCATGGTACCTAATGTTCCTATTGGGTGCAATTTTTGGGAAGGTAATGGAAGACAGCGGTGCGGCCGACAGTGTATCCAAAATGGTAGTGGATAAGTTAGGAATGAAATATGCCGTTCTTGCCATTGTCGCTTCCTGTGCCATATTAACATATGGCGGTGTCAGTTTATTCGTTGTTGCGTTCTCTGTATATCCAATGGCATTAAGTTTATTTAAACAGGCAAACCTGCCAAGAAGGTTCATCCCTGCAGCACTTGCCTTTGGATCTGTAACCTTTACGATGACTTCTGCGGGTTCACCTGAAATTCAAAACTGGATTCCGATTGAATTTCTTGGAACGACTCCATATGCAGGCTGGGAAGTCAGCTTAATTGTCGCTGTGTTCATGATGATTTTTGGCTACTGGTGGCTGAAACGAATGATCACAAAGGCTGTAAACAAAGGAGAAACCTTTGAATCCCGCAAGCAGGATCCTGTGACTGAAAATAAAGAATTACCGCACCCTTTTATGGGGGTTCTCCCATTGGCTGTCGTTTTAATTATCTCATTCGTATTCCATGACTCTCTTGCACAATCTGCACTTATTCTTGCATTACTGGGCGGAGTTATTGCCACATATCTATTGAACAGAAAGTATTTCACAAATTTCTGGAATGCTGTGTCTGATGGAACATTAGGTGCATTGATTGCTATAGGGAATACGGCTGCTGTTGTCGGATTTGGCGGCGTGGCAAAGGCGGTGCCTGCATTTGCCACAGCAGTAGATTGGATGACAAGCATTCCTGGAAGCCCGCTGATAGGCGGTGCCATAGCAGTAAGTGTTATAGCCGGCATGACCGGTTCAGCTTCAGGCGGGCAGGCCATCGCATTGCCTATTCTGGCCCCGCATTATATGGACATGGGCGTCAATGCAGAAGCCCTGCACAGAACGGTTGCCATTTCATCTGGTGCCCTGGACTCTTTGCCGCATAATGGCTATGTCGTTACCACTGTAAGGGCAATCTGCGGGGAATCTCACCAGGCTGCATATGGAGCGGTAGCGGCTGTTACAGTAATCGTTCCGCTGATTGGTTTAGCACTTGCGATTGTATTATTCTCACTCGGACTAGGAATCTAAATTTCGGCAGGGGCTCATAAAATAGAGCCCCGGCTTTGTTTTTGAAAGGAGCTTATTCATGGTACAAAACAAAGTAGTTTTTATAACTGGTGCAGCGCAGGGAATTGGCTATGAAATTGGCAAGAGATTTGCCGAGCACGGCTCGAAAATTGTTTTGACAGATATTCAGGAAGATGCCGTGAAAAAAGCTGCGGAAAATTTGCAGGATGAAGGTTTTGAAGCGCTTGGGCTAAAGTGTGATGTGACCTCAGAGTCTGATATACAAGCGGCCATCAATGAAACCGTCAGCCAATTTGGTTCTTTGGATGTGCTCATTAACAATGCAGGGCTGCAGCATGTTTCCTTTATTGAAGATTTTCCTACTGAGAAATTCGAGTTTCTGATCAAAGTGATGCTGACTGCACCGTTCATGGCCATTAAACATGTCATGCCCGTCATGAAACAACAAAAGTCCGGCCGTATCCTGAACATGGCATCCATTAACGGTCTTGTTGGATTTGCAGGGAAAGCGGCATATAACAGTGCCAAGCATGGTGTTATAGGCCTTACTAAAGTTGCAGCATTGGAGGCTGCTGAAGATGGCATCACGGTTAATGCCATTTGCCCGGGCTATGTAGATACACCACTCGTAAGAAATCAGCTGAATGATCTTGCTAAAACAAGAAATGTACCTATTGAAAAAGCGCTGGAAGAAGTTATTTATCCCTTAGTGCCGCAAAAGAGGCTGCTGACGGTAGAAGAGATTGCAGATTATGCTATTTTTTTGGCTTGTGACGGAGCTAAAGGAATTACTGGCCAGGCGGCAGTTATTGATGGAGGATATACTGTTCAGTAGTTACTGGCACATTTTCGAAAAGCATTGCATATTCTAGATATTAAATTCCTGTCAGGATAAGCCTACTTGCATCCTGGCGGGAAATTTATTACAATAGTCATATTCTTATACTAAAATGCTTAGATAAGGAGCAGTAGTGGTGCAGCAGCCCGTTTTAGAGAGTTGACGGAAGGTGCAAGTCAGCCGGGCACATCATGAACTCGCCTTTGAGCAGCAAGTGTGAAGTACCAGTAATGCTTGCCGTTTTCCGCGTTAAGGATGAATGAAGCGAGTGACATGTTCACTAATGTGGGTGGTACCGCGGGAGATTTATACATAATCCTCTCGTCCCTTTTTTGGGATGAGAGGTTTTTTATTTTTTTAGGCTGTCTCGTAAAGTTTGTTGCTTACAGACTAAGTTTAACTATCTGAGTTGATTGCAGCGGAAATCAACGGGCATTATTCATAAGCCAAACAATGTTTTATAAGAAGAGAGCCTGATTTTATTTTCATTAATAGGAGGAAACAAAAATGAGTTTCAATCATCAGGAGATTGAAAAAAAGTGGCAAGGCTACTGGGAAGAAAATAAAACTTTCAAAACAACTGAAGATAAAGGCAAGCGCAAATTTTATGCACTTGATATGTTCCCTTACCCTTCAGGCGCAGGACTTCATGTCGGGCACCCGGAAGGATATACGGCAACAGACATCCTTTCCCGCATGAAGCGCATGCAGGGCTATAATGTCCTTCACCCAATGGGCTGGGATGCATTTGGTTTGCCTGCCGAGCAATACGCCCTTGATACAGGAAACGATCCTGCTGAATTCACAGAACAGAATATCAACACCTTCCGCCGCCAGATAAAGGCGTTAGGCTTTTCATATGACTGGGATCGTGAAGTAAACACAACAGACCCTGAATACTATAAATGGACTCAGTGGATATTCTTAAAGCTTTATGAAAAAGGGCTTGCATATATCGATGAAGTAGCTGTTAACTGGTGTCCCGCACTTGGAACAGTGCTTGCTAATGAAGAGGTCATTGACGGAAAAAGTGAACGCGGAGGCCATCCGGTAGAACGACGTCCAATGAGACAGTGGATGCTTAAAATTACAGCTTATGCGGATCGCCTGCTTGAAGATCTTGATTTACTGGATTGGCCAGAGAGCCTAAAGGATATGCAGCGAAACTGGATCGGCCGTTCGGAAGGAGCAGAAGTAACATTCAATATTGAAGGCCATGATGGCACGTTCACTGTTTTCACAACACGCCCTGACACATTATATGGTGCAACATATGCTGTTCTTGCTCCGGAACATGCGCTTGTTGATAAAATCACAACAGAAGGGCAGAGCGAGGCAGTTCAGGCTTACATTGACAAAGTAAAGAGCAAGAGCGACCTAGAGCGGACAGATCTTGCTAAAGAAAAAACAGGTGTCTTCACTGGTGCTTATGCGATTAACCCTGCCAATGGCGAAAAAATGCCAATCTGGATTGCAGATTATGTATTAGTCAGCTATGGAACTGGGGCCATCATGGCGGTTCCAGCTCATGACGAGCGGGACTATGAGTTCGCCAAGCAATTTGATCTTCCTATTATAGAAGTTGTTGCCGGCGGAGATGTTGAAAAAGAAGCATACACTGGCGACGGCGAGCATGTGAACTCAGGTTTCCTTAATGGTTTAAACAAAGAGGAAGCAATTGAGAAAATGATCACATGGCTTGAAGAAAAAGGCATTGGCACTAAGAAGATTACTTATCGTCTTCGTGACTGGCTATTCAGCCGCCAGCGCTATTGGGGCGAACCGATTCCAGTAATCCACTGGGAAGATGGCACAATGACTGCCGTGCCTGAAGATCAGCTGCCATTAGTGCTTCCAAAAACTACGGAAATCAAACCATCCGGCACTGGAGAGTCACCATTAGCCAACATTGATGAGTGGGTTAATGTTGTGGATCCTGAAACAGGCAAAAAAGGCCGCAGGGAAACAAACACAATGCCGCAATGGGCAGGCAGCTGCTGGTACTATCTTCGCTATATTGATCCGAAAAACAGTGAAGCTCTTGCAGACCCTGAGAAATTGAAAGAATGGCTTCCAGTTGATATTTATATCGGAGGAGCTGAACATGCGGTCCTTCATCTTCTATATGCCCGCTTCTGGCACAAGGTCCTTTACGATGTGGGAGTTGTCCATACGAAGGAACCTTTCCAAAAGCTATTTAACCAAGGTATGATTCTTGGGGAAAATAATGAGAAAATGAGTAAATCAAAAGGCAATGTCGTTAATCCGGATGAAATTGTTGAAAGCCACGGTGCTGATACTCTTCGTCTATACGAAATGTTCATGGGTCCGCTTGAAGCTTCCATCGCATGGTCTACAAATGGATTGGATGGTTCAAGAAGATTCCTTGATCGCATCTGGCGATTGTTTGTGGAAGAGACTGGTGAATTAAGCCCGGGAATTCAGGACATTGAAGAAGGCAGCAGCCTTGAAAAGGTTTACCACCAAACGGTGAAAAAAGTAACTGAGGATTACGAAGGGCTGCGTTTCAACACGGCTATTTCTCAAATGATGGTATTCATCAATGAAGCATATAAAGCAGATGTGCTTCCAAAGATCTTTGCAGAAGGCTTTGTTAAAATGCTTTCACCAATTGCTCCTCACATGTCCGAAGAGCTTTGGTCAAAATTAGGGCATGGTGAATCTATTGCTTATGAAGCCTGGCCTGCATTTGATGAAGCCAAAATGACAGATGATGAAGTTGAAATTGTTATCCAGATCAACGGCAAAGTTAAAGCAAAGCTTATGGTTCCTGCCGATGCCAAAAAAGACCTATTGGAGCAAATCGCAATGGGCGATGACAAAGTAAAAGAACAAATTGACGGAAAAACTGTCCGTAAAGTCATCGCGGTACCAGGTAAACTTGTAAATATCGTTGCAAATTAAGTTAGATCAGATGAAACCACCTCTATTAGATCAGGGGTGGTTTTTGTAGTTGTGTTATAGAAACTTCCCATTTATATTTTTTGTGCCATATAGGGTATTATAGGAGTGGCAGCATTATTAAATGCTAAGTGCTATTTATAAAGCTTTCCAGAAAGGGTGTTAGGATTGGACCGTATTGAAGAGATTACAACAGAAGAATTACAGAAAAAGCTTGAAGCTGGGGAGAAGCTTGAGCTTGTAGATGTGAGGGAAGATGAAGAGGTTGCATCCGGCATGATTCCAGGCGCGAGACATATCCGTATGGGCACGGTACCCGAGAATCTTGATAAATTTGATAAAGATACGGAGTACATTATTATTTGCCGTTCTGGCAATCGCAGCGGAAACGTATGCCACTATTTGCAGGACCAGGGATATAAAGTCCGCAATATGACAGGGGGCATGCTGAACTGGCAGGGGGAAACAAAATAGAATAGAGCGGAGCCGCAGAAGGCTTCGTTTTTTTTTATGTGTTTGTTTTAAAAATTCAGATAATTGACAAGACTGATAAAAAACTATGAAAGGAAGTTTCCTGTGATAAAGGTAAAGTTATTTGATCATGAACATGAAAAAGACCTGGAAAAGGATATGAATCATTTTCTGGAAAAGATTGAGGAAAAAAAGCTGCTGGATATAAAATATAATGTTGCGGCAGTGCAAGAGGATGAAGACGAACAAATTTATTGTTTCTCTGCCATGGTTATATATAGAGCCTGATTCTGAGGAGCATCAGGCTCTATCTTTATTTATAAGATTCTAGCTGAAACTGCTGCGTTTATTCCGGCTAACCTGCCTGTTACAAGTGCGGATGTAATATTATACCCGCCTGTGTAGCCATGGATGTCCAGGATTTCTCCGCAGAAGAAAAGTCCTTCCATCAATTTTGAAGCCATTGTTTGCGGTTCAATTTCTTTGACGGAAACCCCTCCGCCGGTAACAAAGGCTTTATCTAGAGGCAACGTCCCATTTACTTTAAATTGAAAAGATTTGCAGGCTTTAACAAAACTTCTGATCTTTTCGTTTGAAATCGCAGCTCCCTGTGAGGATGGATCCATTCCGTTCTGCTCAAAAAGAAACAAAAGATATCTTTCGGGAAGCATCCCTTTTAAGAGATTTTTAATACTTTTCTTTGGATCTTCTTTAATCTTTTTGGACACTTCCTGAAAAAGAGGCTCTTCCTTTGTATCCGGGATAGCGTCCAAATTCATGACTACTTCTTTTAAATTCCACTTCTTCATCGCTTTCACCGCATATTGGCTGCAGCGCAAAACGGCCGGGCCGCTAATGCCAAAATGGGTAAAAATCATATCCATCCGATGAGTTATGAGCGCTTTTCCTTTAGGGTTTAAAACACTAAGTGCCACACTCCGGAGCGACAGTCCCTGCAGCATTTTTTCTTTAATAAATTTCTCAGAAGATGTCAGCGGAACTTCGGTTGGGAAAAGCTCTGTAATCGTATGGCCTGCTTTTTCCGCCCATGCATAGCCGTCACCGGTTGAGCCGGTATGAGGGACTGATTTTCCTCCGACGGCTATCACAACTGAGTCTGCTTCATAAACATCGCCTGTTTTTAATTTTACCGCTTTCACCCTGCCATTTTCATAGCGAACATCCTGAATGGGGCTGTCCGTTTTGATATTGACGTTCAGCTCTTTCAGCCTTGAAATCAGGGCATCAACAACAGATTGTGCTTTGTCGGTAACGGGAAACATCCGCCCGTGATCTTCCTCTTTCAGCTTAATTCCCAAATTCTCAAAGAATCGGATAATATCTTCATTGCTGAAAATGGAGAATGCGCTGTACAAAAACCGGCCATTTCCAGGAATATGCTTAATGATTTCATCCACTGGCAGCCTGTTTGTGACATTGCACCGGCCTCCTCCGGAAATGGCAAGCTTTCTTCCAAGCTTGTTTCCTTTGTCAATCAGCAGGACCTTTGCCTTCTGTTCAGCAGCACCAATTGCTGCCATCAATCCCGATGGCCCCCCGCCTATAACTATTACATTATATTTCATGTTTTCACCAACTTATCTTATTAGCTAAAAAAGCAATAGCTCCATTATAAATCAAATATCCTATTTCTAAAAATAATGCCCCATTATGCGGTATTGCAAGTGGAATTTCTTCAGTAAGAAGAGTACACTACAAATAGTGTGTCTAAAAAGATAGAAAAATGACGAACTTAGCTTGGGCATTCATATACTGTTATAGTTTGCATGCTGCAGTTTTTTAAATAAGAAAGAACGATTTGAAAGTCGATAACTGTCTAGCTCCACAAGGAACGCTTCGACAGCTTTATCATCGCACGACTAAAAGCGCTAGCTTTTAGGAGGAGCGCCTACCCCCTCGAGGTGTCGGGGGTGGTCAAGGCGCTTCCGCATTTCATAAAGGAAGGGATTATATGTCATCTAAGCTCTTAAAGGGAACCTTCATCCTTACGCTTGGCACAATTATCTCGAAGGTTCTTGGTTTGTTTTATGTTATTCCTTTTTACCAAATTGTCGGGAAGGAAGGGACAGCCCTTTATTCCTTTTCGTATACACCTTATACAATCTTTATTAGTGTTGCAACAGCTGGGGTTCCGCTTGCTGTTTCAAAATTTATCTCTAAATATAATGCAATAGAGGAATATGCGGTCGGAAGAAAGCTGTTCAAATCAGGTTTGGCAGTCATGACGGCAAGCGGAATCATTTCATTCCTGATACTCTTCTTCCTTGCACCGGCGGTTGCCGAAATGACGCTGGCAGGGAAAGACGTTGAGGTTAGTGTTGAAGATGTTACAACTGTAATCAGAGCTGTATCATTTGCCCTGATTATAATTCCGTTCATGAGTTTGATAAGGGGGTTCTTTCAGGGACATCAGTCGATGGGTCCTACTGCTGTTTCACAGGTTGTGGAGCAGATTGTCCGCATCCTGTTTGTTCTAGCAGGTGCTTATGTTGTTTTAAATGTTATGGAGGGATCGCTGACCACAGCGATCAGTGTCGCCACCTTTGCTGCCTTTATTGGCGGCCTCGGAAGCCTCGGGGTATTATTCTGGTATTGGTATAAACGCAAGCCGCATTTGGATAAAATGCTTGAGGAAGATAAAGGGACCGTTGACATTTCCTTAAAGGAAATTTATAAAGAAATCATTCTTTATGCAGCACCGTTTGTATTTGTTGGTCTCGCGAATCCTCTCTTTCAGTTTATCGATCAGATTACATTTACCAGGGCGATGGATGCCATCGGTGAATCGAAAAATGCAGTAGCAGCCTTTTCTGTCCTGAACTTTGAGACGCATAAGCTGGTCATCATTCCCGTCTCGCTTGCCACAGCTTTCTCGCTGACGCTTGTGCCAAGTGTGACGAAAGCATTTATGGAAGAAGACAGGTCAGATTTAAACCGCCAGCTTAACCAGACTTTCCAGGTGCTTCTCTTTCTGACTCTTCCTGCCGTGGCAGGATTGTCCCTGCTTGCCGAGCCGGTTTTCACCCTGTTTTATGAACATAAAGATCTTGGTACTGAAGTGTTAAGAACTTATGCGCCAGTGGCGATTCTCTTTGCTTATTATTCGGTAACTGCAGCCATTCTGCAGGGAATCAATGAACAGCGTTTTACAATCTTAAGTTTGCTGACTGGCCTGCTTGTAAAGCTGTCACTGAATATTCCGCTCATAAAACTGTTCGAAACACAGGGAGCAGTATTTGCAACCGCTCTTGGCTATATCGCAGCTATTTTAATTAACCTTTTCGTAATTAAAACATTTGCAAAATATCCTTTCAAGCTTGTCTTAAGAAGAGGAATATTGATTGTATTATTTACTGCATGCATGTACATTGCTGCAGGCGTGGTTTATAAAATCACAACTGCCTTCTTATCGCCGGCATCCAATTTCCAGGCTATCATCATTGTCATTACCTGCGCAGCAGCAGGAGCGGGAGTCTATTTTTACCTAAGCTTCAGAACAAAATTAATCTATCTTCTGTTCGGATCAAGAGTCGATAGAATGCTTAAGAAATTAAGATTGAAGTCATAAAAATAGAAGGTCTCCTTGATGGGGGCCTTTTTAAAGCGGAGGTATGTTAAAGCCTTTCGCTTACTCAAAATTATATTGGAGGAGGGGCAGCCATGAGAATTGACAAAATGCTGGCCAATCTGGGCTACGGCAGCCGTAAGGATGTTAAAAAGCTTTTAAAGGATGGAGCTGTAACCGTAAATGATGTAAAAGTAAAGGATCCCAAGCACCAGGTCAATCCTGAACAGGATGCTGTCATCATTAATGGGGAAAAGGTTGAATATAAGGAATTCATTTATTTGATGATGAACAAACCGCCAGGCGTCATTTCCGCAACGGAAGACTCTCAATTTGAAACCGTGGTGGACCTGCTCGAAATGGAAGACCTTGTTTTTTCTCCTTTTCCAGTAGGGCGCCTGGATAAGGATACAGAAGGGCTTTTGCTGCTGACCAATGACGGCCAGCTGGCACATCGGCTGCTTTCTCCAAAGAAGCATGTTCCTAAAACCTATTTTGCAGTCATAGACAGTGAAGTCACAGCAGATGATATTGTCGCATTTAAAAAAGGGGTTATATTGGATGACGGCTATGAAACTAAGCCTGGTGAGCTTGAGATTCTTAAATCCGGCATAACATCCGATATTGAGTTAACTATCACAGAGGGAAAGTTTCATCAGGTGAAAAGAATGTTTGAGGCAGTGGGCAAAAGAGTCATCTATTTAAAAAGACTCTCAATGGGCCCGCTCGAGCTGGATGAAACATTGGAATTGGGTGAATATCGGGAATTGACTGATGAAGAGCTTGATAAGCTGATGAATTATGAAATGAGATGAGACGGAAAAATCGCCCTGACAGCAGGGCGATTTTTTATTTTTATTAGGTTGATTATGCTTTGAGTGTTAAGATGACATCTTTACTTTCTTTTGAGTAATGGTCCATTTGCCTCTGCTCGGACTCTTAACCAAGTCATTGTAGGCGAGGACATTTAAATCTCTTTGTATGGTGCGAGGAGTAATACCAAATTCCTCTACAAGCTCCTGAGTTGTTACAGTTCCGCGCTTACTAATAAACATGTAGACGGATTTTACACGGTTTAACATCCGGTTAGTTGAAGGTTTCAAAAAACCACTCCCTATCCTTTTTTCAAACCCCATGGCAATTTCCTGCAACCGACAGCTACATTGAAGGATTTTCCTTCAATCGTATGTAGTTTTCTTTTCCCCAGACAACCCCTTTGTATTCTGGTTATTTTAATCAAGATGTCATACCTCTGACTATATTGTAACGCTATTATCTGATTATTTCTACTTTAAGAATACAATTTTACAAAAAATTTATAATGCTGCTTCTGTTTTAGTCTTTACATTCCCCTCCTTTTTAATGTATGTTCAATTCCCTAATTATTTGCGATTAAACCTCGATGGGAAAAGGGACTATTACTATAACTTATGGCAGAAGGGGCTTGTAATATGTACTGAAAATTCAAATAATCATTCAGGAAAGTTTCTATATCCTAAAATTTGTTTTTTGATTATAATCAATTGGTATATTTAAAAGAGATTGAAAGGAAGAAAGTGTTATGGAAGCTCACTCGCTGAGAGATCGCCTGGTATACCCGAAGGAAAACATTTATTTTGCGTTTGTTGCTTTATTTAGTATTTTGTCTTATATTTTTCTCGCATTCTCTATTATTGGGATTGTGATTATTTTGGGCTTAATCCTTGTATCTCTTCTGTTCCATGGGATTATGATGGGCGGGATCAGAAGAAACGGAGTAAGAATAAGTGAGAAACAATTTCCGGAGATTTATGAAAAAGCAGTACTAACTGCCAATGAAATGGGTCTGCGAGATCTGCCGGATATATATGTGATTGAGTCTGAAGGAGTCTTAAATGCCTTTGCAACCAGGTTTTTCAGAAGAAATATGGTTGTGTTATATTCTGGTATTTTTGAGTTGACTGCTCGGGGAGCTGAAAAGGAAGTGCTGTTCGTTCTGGCCCATGAGTTTGCTCATTTAAAAAGAAAGCATGTTATCATAAGCCTTCTTCTGCTTCCTGCTATGTGGGTTCCATTCCTCGGGAATGCGTACTTAAGAGCATGCGAGTATACTTGTGACCGTTATGCTGCCTTTTATATAAAGTCGTTTGAAGCATCAAGAGATGCCCTGACTATGCTTGCCATTGGAAAAGAACTTTATCCTAAGGTCAATAAGCAGGCATACATGGAGCAGCTCCAAACGGAAACCGGATTTTTTGTCTGGCTGAATGAAAAACTTTCCACCCATCCTCACCTGCCAAAAAGAATTTATGCTTTATCAAAAGTTTTTGCTGAAGAATCTGCAGTTGAGTTAAAAGAACCAAAGGGCAGGATATGGCTGGGGTTAGCAGCATCAGTCCTAACGCTGACTATTCTTTCCGGCGGACTTTGGGTTGGCTTTAAATCACTTGAAAAGATGGATTTGTGGACTGAAACGGTTATGGGCATTGAAGGGGCTACCGCTCTAATGAATGCGGCGAGTGAAAATGATACTGAAATGATCCGCACTTTACTGGCTGATGGAGCTGATATGGAGGAAATGGATGCAGATGGCACTACTGCCTTACACTGGGCTGTTTCTTATGGCCAGTATGACAGCGCTGCCCTTCTGCTGGAAAATGGCGCACAGCCTAATACGGCAGATAATTATCAAACCACCCCTTTAATGAGTGCAGTTTTTAATGAGGATAGTGAAATGGCTATGCTTCTTCTGGAATATGGTGCAGATCCCGCTGTGAAAGATGCGGATGGCTATACAGCCTATGATTACGCTGCAGACTTTGAAAATACAGAATTAATGGATATCCTCCAGCCCTAATGAAACTGCCCCTTTGTAGGGGCAGTTTTATTAAGGTCTTAAAGAAAATATGAAAAAGAGCAAACCTTTTCCAATTATATCCGTATGTATAGTCAGGAGGAGAGTAAATGAACTTATTAAACGCCGATATTGCATCAGCAGGCTATGAAAATGGAAAACCGATCATACATAATATTAATTTTGCTTTAAAAGCAGGGGAATTGATAGGGCTAATAGGTCCTAACGGAGCAGGAAAAAGCACAACGATTAAAACACTCCTTGGATTATTGGAACATAAAAAGGGGACAGTGGAATTTAAGCAGGGAGTTAAGTATTCCTATATACCTGAACGCCCCATTTTTTATGATGAGCTGACATTGTGGGAACACTTGGATTTTACAGCTGCCGTAGAGGGACTGCCGGAAATCCGGTATAAGAAGAGAGCGGCAGAGCTTTTGAAGGAGTACAATCTGTCTAAACACGCTCATAGATTTCCCGGCACATATTCAAAGGGTATGCAGCAAAAGGCCATGCTGATTCTCGCGATGCTTGCCAAGCCGGATGTCTATATTATTGATGAACCGTTTATTGGGCTGGATCCTAATGCTATGAAACTGTTTCTGGAATCAATTGAAAGAGAGAGGCAAAGGGGTGCAGGCATTCTAATGTCCACGCATGTTCTGGATACTGCTGAGAAAGTATGCGGCCGCTTTCTAATAGTGCATGATGGCCAGTTGAAAGCATCCGGCTCATTAGACGATATCAGGCAGCAATGCGGTCTTTTGACTGGTTCGCTTTATGATTGCTTTCATCAGATTGCAGAGGGAAATGACAATGAGAAGTAGTTCGCTCTTTCTTGGAAGGTTAATCAATAGCTGGAAGTATCAGTTTGGTATTTTCCGTTCCATTGCAGATTGGACCATCATGGTTTATCTCGTTGTTCCCGGTGCTGTCATTTTTGGAATGATATATCGCTCCTGGTGGTTAGAAGCGCCGGAATGGATTGCCGACTTGCCAATATTTATCCTTTTCTTCCTGCTTTATATTTTTTCATGGCTGGGAAACTTTCGCCCTTTTATACAAGAGGCTGATAAAGTATTTCTGGTGAAGAACAAGAGCCTCTATTTGGGAATGAGAAAATGGGGATTTGGCTATTCACTACTCTTTCAGGCAATCAGTACAGGCGCGATGATAGCTCTTCTTCTTCCCTTTCTAAAGAACAGTTATTTTTTGCAATGGAGTCAAATCATTGCCCTGCTGATTTTTTTCATTCCTATGAAATGGGTTATTATGACAATTTCCTATTATCTGAAAAGGATTGAAGGGAAGTTTAAAAGATATGTAATTTGCTTTCTGCTGTTTGTATTATTAAGCTGGTTCAGCCAGCTCGTCTATTCACTGTGGAATTTCGGTGCAGTCTTACCGGTTTATATGATTTCGGCAGTGCTGCTTTCCGGTACCCTAATGAGAGTCTCCCGGATGCTGAAAAAGATATCGGCGTTAGACTTTGAAATTATGCTGGAGCAGGAGGAAAAAACAAAGTATATCAAATGGATATTTATGATGGCTCCAGAAATAGAAAAGCCTGCTATTTCAATGAGGACAAAACCTCTATTATTCAGAAACTCCAGACGGATCTTTAAAAAGAGAACACCCATTACGGGACTGATAGAATTATTTATTAAGATTTTCATACGGAATCCCTCATATATTTTCAGTTATTTTCAAATCATTTCTGTAAGCGCAGCGGGGATTATTTCCATTCCGCCACTATGGATAAAAGTTATTGTGTCGGGCGTCTTCCTTTTCTTAATGTATACATGGCTTTCCATCACCTGGGATAAAGCCATTATGTCCCATCCTTTTACGAAAAAATATAGTGAAAAAGATTTCTATTTCACCGCAAGAAATAGAACGGTCATAGCCTTTTTCTTCCTCGCCATTTTGATCTTAAGCCTGATTGTAAGCGTCTTGACAATCATCTTGGCAAGGTTCAGCATTCCTGGTGCATAATAAAAGTATGTTCCTATTATCAGTCCCAAAAGCAAATTGCAGGCAATTGGGTTATAATGGGGAAATCATAACAGTTCAAATCAGGATAAGGAGGCAGCTTTATGAACATATTGGATTGGCAAAAAGAGGTTAATAACAGAAAAGACGCTTTAATTGAAGATACTCAAAAACTTTTGAGAATTAAAAGTCTGCTGGATGAAGAGAATGCAGCAGATGATGCGCCCCTTGGTGAAGGTGTAAAGGAAGCGCTCGATTTCATGCTTGAACTTGGAGAAAAGGATGGATTCACTGCTAAAAATGTCGGCAGCCTGGCTGGTCACCTGGAATTTGGCGAGGGTGAAGAAATTGTTGGTGTACTTTGTCATGTCGATGTAGTTCCTGAAGGAGATGGATGGACTAGCGATCCATTTGGTGCAGAAATCCGCGATGGAAAGATTTTTGCCAGAGGGGCGATCGACGACAAAGGCCCGACGATGGCTGCTTATTATGCTATGAAAATTGTAAAGGAATTAGAGCTGCCTTTAAGCAAACGGGTTCGAATGATTATTGGAACAGATGAAGAAAGTGACTGGCGCTGTGTAGAGCATTATTTTAAACACGAAGAAATGCCAGCAATGGGATTTGCACCTGATGCAGATTTCCCAATCATCTATGCAGAAAAGGGCATCTCAGATTTTGATCTTGTCCAAATTGGCCATACCGAAGAAACAGACAGGGAAGTATTGGCAGAGGTCGTGCATTTTCAGTCAGGAAGAAGATATAACATGGTTCCTGATTTTGCAAGAGCCAGTCTTGCAGTCCATCTTGAACACACTGAAGTGGTGCAAAGGTATATTGATTTCCTGAAAAAGACTGAGCTTGAAGGAAAGTATTACATAGATAACGGCGAACTGATTCTGGAGCTTCAGGGGGTTTCGGCTCATGGGATGGAGCCTGATAATGGAAAAAATGCAGGTATTCTGATGGCATCATTCCTGGCGTCCCTTCAGCTGGATGGGAAGGCATGCCAATATTTTCAGTTTGTATCCCGATACTTATGTGATGATTCCAGAGGAAGAAAGCTTGGCATCGCCTGTACGGATGAGATTACCGGAGATTTAACCGTTAATGTAGGAAAACTTTCATATACAAAAGAAAATGGCGGCCGTTTAGGCTTTAATGTACGTTATCCTGTCACTAACAATATGGATGATACGAAAAATAAGCTTCAGTCATTGATTGAAGACGAACATTTCAGATTAGAGAATTTCACTGATTCCAAGCCGCATCATGTGAAAGAAGATGATTTTCTTATACAGACCCTGAAAAAAGTGTATGAACAGCAGACTGGCGAAAAGGCAGAGCTCTTATCAATTGGCGGGGGCACATATGCACGTTCCTTGAAGTCTGGAGTGGCATTTGGCCCGCTTTTCCCAGGCAGGGAAGACGTGGCACATCAAAAAGATGAATATGTGTTTATTGAGGATTTAATAAAAGCTGCAGCTATTTATGCACAGGCGATTTATGAACTTGCGAAATAGCTCTGAAACCTGATATGATGGCTGAAAGATTTTACATAAACAGCTAATAGATTAGACAAAAAAACATATACAGGGAGTGGCTGGGAAATGGAATATGTTATTTTGAACGGAGACTTGATTGAACGATCAGAAGCGAAAGTGGATATCGAGGACCGGGGCTATCAATTTGGTGATGGCGTCTATGAAGTGATCCGCGTCTATAACGGAAAAATGTTTACGGCAGATGAGCACCTTGAAAGGCTGCTTGAGAGCGGAAGGAAAATAGAGCTCGATATCCCTTATTCTATAGGGCAGCTTAAACAGATGCTTGCAGAGATGATCGAAAGGAATAATCTCGAACTGGGAATAGTATATATGCAATTTTCCAGGGGGACTTCTCCAAGAAATCATGCTTATCCTGGAGCAGACGTTGCACCGGTGCTTACCGCCTATACCCGTGAAAACAAAAGACCTGTTGAGAGTATGAGAAATGGCGTTAAGGCAAGTTTGATTGAAGATATTCGCTGGCTGCGCTGTGATATAAAGAGCTTGAATTTGCTTGGCAATATCATGGCGAAGCAAAAAGCAGCTCAATCAGGCTGCTTTGAAGCTATTCAGCACCGAGGGGATACCGTGACTGAAGGGAGTTCCTCCAATATTGCAATCGTAAAAGATGGGACATTATATACTCATCCTGCAACAAATCTGATTCTAAATGGCATTACCCGGCGTAAGATTAATGAGATCTGCAGGGAAAATGGAATAGCGCTTGAAGAATCTGCTTTTACAAAAGCAGATCTGCTGGGCGCAGATGAAGTCGTTATGTCCAGTACATCAGCTGAAATTACTCCGATTACAGAGATTGAAGGAAAGCCTGTTGGTAATGGCAGACCTGGTCCATTAACAAATAAATTACAGAACCTTTTTGAAGAGGCAATTGAAAGTCAGTGCGGCAGTCTGACGGTTAAAATTAGATAATCTAAAACGAAAGACCCCAGGAACAATGGAACAATCCCTGGGGTCTTTTAACTTACTTACTCAAACTGAAATAGATCGCTTGAAAGATATCTTTCTCCAGTATCACATACAATAAATACGACAACATCATCCGGTTTAAGCCTTTTTGCTACCTGGATGGCGGCATAGCAGGCTGCTCCTGAGGATGGACCGACTAATATCCCTTCTTCTCTTGCCATTCTTCGTGTCGTATCATATGCTTCTTCATCTTTGATTTGGTGAATTTCATCATAAACATCCGTATTGAGAATCTCCGGAACAAATCCGGGACTTGTGCCGACAAGTTTGTGCCTGCCAGGCTTTCCGCCCGATAGGACGGGCGAGCCTTTTGGCTCCACAACATGCACTTCTAATCCAGGATAATGCTCTTTCAAAACTTCACCTGTGCCAGTAATCGTGCCGCCCGTCCCTGCCGTGGCAACAAAGGCTGAAAGTGGTTTGCCGATTTCCTTCATGCCCTCAATAATTTCGACTGCTGTTGAATGGCGATGTGCATCCGGGTTAGCGTTATTTTCAAATTGCATCGGCACAAAGCTGTTTGGAATCTCCTCAGCCAGTTCATTTGCTTTATTAATAGCCCCGGGCATTTTGTCATCTCCAGGAGTCAGGACAACTTCTGCTCCATATGCTTTCAAAAGGTTGATCCTCTCTGCCGTCATGGTATCAGGCATAACCAGAATAGCCTTATAGCCGCGTGCTGCTGCATTCATTGCAAGCCCGATACCGGTATTTCCGCTGGTTGGTTCAATAATGGTTGCCCCGGGTTTTAATTTGCCTGCTTTCTCAGCTTCGACAATCATATTATATGCCGCGCGGTCTTTTACACTGCGGCTTGGATTGTAGAATTCAAGTTTTGCATAAATGCTTGCGCCATTTTCGGGTGCAAGCTTATTTAATTTAACAAGTGGAGTATCTCCAATCAGGTCCGCGAGATTGTTGACAACTTTCATCTGACTCTCCCTTTCGAATAAGACTGTAATAACAAGGAAGTTTAATACTTTGTTATTTTATGTCCATCTGTTTAATTTCATCCTAACAAAGGAAATCTATAACTATTCATATTATATCCATCATACTAAACCAGACTATTCCAATCAAATCAAAAGGAATTGGAAAGAATACAAAAATAAAAGGACAAAACAGAAAGTATCTGCCAATCTTAACTGATGTTTGTTAAAATAAGTGAAAATATGGAGGAATTTCAAGTGTCTAATCAAATGAATGCTCATTTTTTCTTTGCGATGAAAATACCGGAGGAAACAAAGAAAAAACTGAAAGAATACATGGGGGATTTAAGACCAAAATTGACTTTTAGCCGCTGGGTCCATCATGAGGATTATCATATTACACTAGCATTTCTTGGGTCTGCACCCGAAGAAAAACTGCAGAAAGCAGCCAAGCTTGTCACTGACTCAATCAGAAACGAAGAAAGATTTCCACTTAATATCTGCAAACTTGGCGTATTTGGAAAACAAGAGGCTCCAAGAATTTTCTGGTGTGGAACACAGGAAGACAAGCATCTTCAAGAATTAAGATCAAAAGTATATTCAGCATGCCAGGAAGCGGGTTTTGAATTGGAGACAAGACCATTTAAACCTCATATCACTATGGCAAGAAAATGGGCTGGTATTCATCCATTTCAGGAAAGCATGCTGGACGCTAACAGTCCATTTAAAGACGGGCCCCTTGAATTTAAGGCTTCAGAAGTCGTCCTATACCAAACCCGCCTGGACAAAACTCCGAAATATGAAAGCATTGCCATCTTTCCGCTTTTGGAGGAATAAAATAAATACATACTATTAATGAATAACAGCTTAGGTGACATTGCTGCTTTTGAAAGAATATAAAATAGTTATCACTGAGTTGATTGGAGCGGAAGGTGCGAGACTCCAACGGGAGTAGCGCACCAGGGGAGACCCCGCAGCCCGTGGAAAGCGAGCACCTGTAGCGGAAATCAGCGGGCAAAATAAAAAGAACAAATGAATAATTAGAGATAGAAAGTTATATACGAAAGCAGGGCTAGGAGAATGGGACAGTTAATTAAATTGCAGGATTATGTTTCACGTTACCAACAAGACATTTTTGTATATCCTTCCCGTTTTGTCAGGCTAAAAAAACAGCAGTGGGATAAATGGCATAATGCATGGGAAACAAATGAATCCTTCAACCCCCACTCCGGGCAGCATTATACTGCCGGCACGGCAGACTGGCCTGAGGAAGAAAAAGAGCCGCTGATGGTAAAGCTAAAGGGGTTATTAAAGCGGGGGAGAAATGAAGAATTAGAGGGAAACGAGGCTGCCGGGAATGAGTTGAAAAAAGAGGGAGATGAGCTTGAATTTGAAGCCTCCTTTGCTGTGCGTCCAGAAACAATTGAGAATTTAAAACACCAGTTTCTGGATCAGCTTTATAGATTCCAGATGAAATGGGCAACCTCCACACTAACGGAAAAATCATTTCCAGATAAGCATTACTATTATGAAGAGAAGCTAAAGTATTTTTTGCAACGATATCCGGATACGTATCTTGTCATGTACAATCCGATCTTTTTACTGAAAAAGGCTCCGGTGGAAACAGAAAACATTGTTATAAGTCCGACTGAGGTATGGTGCATCAGCTTTTTGGAGGAAGAAGATTCAGCGGTATTCTCAGGTTCGAAGGATAGATTCTGGACAAAAAAGGGAAGAGGGGAAGAAAGAAAGGTCCTGAATCCGCTTCTTGCACTAAATAGAACTGAAAAGATTGTCCGAAAAATATTTGAAATTCATTCTATCGAATTGCCGATTAAAAAAGCTGTACTTACCCGAAATGGCTATATTGATTATCCTGCAGCTCCAATTGATGTTCAGCTAATCGAGAAAAGGACCTATGATCAATGGTTTCATACAATGAGAAGCCAGCGTTCGCCTCTTAAGCATGTTCAATTAAAAGGGGCACAGGCACTGCTTCAATATTGCAAGACTGCATCAGTCAAAAGGCTGGAGTGGGAGAATCGGGATGAATCATGAAAATTTACCCGAGGATAAAGCTCATAGCAGGGAAGAGCTTAAGTTCATTATTAACCCGCAGGCGAAAAATGGCTATTGTCTGAAAGTCTGGAAAAAAGTTGAGCTGATCCTGAAAGAGGAAAATATCTCTTACTCTGCTGTTAGGACAGAATATCAAAGCCATGCCAGGGAATTGGCGAAGATTTATGCAGAACAGGCAGGCGGGCAAAGATTATATCTTGTTGCTGTGGGCGGAGACGGGACGGTTCATGAGGTTATGAATGGCGCTGCGGGGCATCAGAATGTGACTGTTGGATTTATTCCTGGAGGATCTGGGAATGATTTCTCGCGGGGCTTTGGAGTCCCTAAAGCCCCTGCAGAATCTTTAAAAGCAATCCTTAAGGGGATCAGTAGTCATTCATCTGTGAAAGCTGATATCGGGATGATTAGGCACATAGATGGGAAAAAAACATATTTTATTAATAATATGGGTGCAGGATTTGATGCGCTGATTTCCCGGAAAGTTAACAGTTCAAAGATAAAAGGTATCTTGAATCAGTTATCTCTGGGCAAATTTGTATACGCTATCTTTCTTGTAAAAGAGCTGTTTACCTATAAATGCTCTGATCTTGAAATCGCTATTGGTGAAAAAAAACTCCAATTTAATTCTGCCTGGTTTATTACTATTTCCAATCAGCCATTCTATGGAGGCGGTATGAAGATTTCTCCGGATGCAAATCCTTTTGATGGAATCCTAAATGTTACGGTCGTCCACAATATATCAAGATTAAAACTTTTGTTTGTATTTGCCTCTGTCTTCAAGGGGCGTCACATAGGATTTAAAGAAGTCACATTTCTTCAGGGACAAAATGTCAGCATTAGATCTTCACACCCAATTCCTTTTCACGCAGATGGCGAGGCCTTAGGAAGCACCCCAATTTCAGCATCTGTTTGTCCCGAAGCCCTTCCTGTAATTATAGGAACTGTAAAAGATGGGTGATGATTTTAGGAGAGAGCTGCTCTTAAATTACCGTCCGACCAAGTAAAGGAGATGAGTTCGGAATGATAACGATTGAACGGAC
>NZ_CAXQGS010000002.1:0-7103 GCF_964223445.1 Cytobacillus sp. | reverse complement strand
ACGAGGAGGAAGAAAAAATTGCTCGTAAATCCCTCCGAAACCGCATGCGGGGAAGCTTCCGACGCAATTTGTTGGATTAGAAAAATCTTAATGCCACCCTTGTTGGCGTTTTTATGCTCAGCTTGTGTCCGGCATATTCCAGACACATCAATAAAGTGAAAACAGGAATGAATGGCATGAACAAATATTCAATGCCCAGCCAGAATTGAATTTCTGGTAAAGTGGAGCTCGACAATTCGAATGCATAGGAAAAGGTAAAGATCGCGGACAGCAGTGTTAAGATCTTATAAGGTCCGGCACCCGGTGCATTCCTTAGTTTAAAGTGTGCAAAGAGACAAAGCGATAAGCTCAGTGCCCCTGAAAAAGTGAGAATGAGGATATACATCCATAATTCGTGCCCCATTTGAGTTTTCTCCAAAATGAAAATATTTTTCTCCTATTATATAATTCCTTTTTCTATAGTACTAGCTTTATATTTTTAATAATTATAGGGCTCATTGCGTTTCAGGAAAGGTCATTTCAGTGCTGCAGCTGCCGGACAGCCGCTCTTTTATAGAGGCTGCCTTAATACAATCTATTTTTATAACTATCCTGGAGATCCTTCTTCACTTGTTCGGATGTGTCATTCGGCAATTTTGAATGAGCTGCCAGTATAGCAGGGGCAGAAGGAAGGGCTTCTTTCGCAAGCCATGACTCTCCGTTCCATAATCCCGATCGGATCAATGCTTTCGCACAATGGATAAAGCATTCCTCTGCTTCTACTAAAATTCCAAATAAGGGAGCGCGGCCTTTTACCTTGCTCTTCTCTAAGAGCTCAGGGTAACGGCAAATATAAGCTTTGCCATTAATTCTTAGCGTTTCTCCAAGCCCTGGTATGAGAAAAAGGAGTCCAATATTGGGATTTTCTATGATATTATGAGCGGAATCCATTCTTTTATTGCCCGGCCGTTCCGGAATAAAAAGATGCTGCTCGTCAAGAACCGTCACAAACCCGGGGGAATCCCCCCTTGGAGAAACATCACATTTTCCATCGGAATCTGAAGTGGACAAAGTTAAAAAAGGTGATTTGGAAATAAAGTCAATGCAATGCTCATCGATGAAAGTAATAACTTTGCCGGCAGCACGCGCACTGGGCTGGCCAATTTCCTCCCGAAAAGACGCAAATTCTTCTCTGGTAGTTATAATATCCGGATATTTTGAACTCATAGGTTTCACCTTTTTCTAATGGTATAGGGATCTTTAGTGTTATGTCCTGGATGATTTTTTAACAATACGAAAAACAAAATAATAAACCCCGCTAAGCCCCAATATCCCCAGCACAGTCAGGAAAGGCATTTTTTCAGCAAATATTATTCCAATCACAAATAGGGCAAAACTCAAAATGACGGCTAATAGACTTAATAAAAGCCGCTGCGATTTTTTCAAAACTCTCACCGCCTTCTTTTCTATAAAATTCTGTGTGTTAAAATGGCCATATCTTTTCACTGGGGGGCTGTAAATGGACTTCTTTGGGGATTTATTTTGGCTGTTATTCGTGATCATGTGCGTATGTTTTTTCGTATTCCTTGCCTGCAGACAGCACGAATTGAAGAAAGAGCAGGAATATATCATCAAGCTGAATCATGAAATCCTGGATCGATTAAAGAAAATGGAAGAGATATGAATATGTTAACATAAATATCCATTTATAGGAGGTTAATCGGCAAAGTTTTAGATTGGAGACAAACAGTAACCGTATATCGCCATATCAACCGGAAGGGGAATAGCCTCCATTCTCTTGAATATAAGTCTTCCTTAATTCTATAATTATGTTTAACTTGATTAGAATATTGAGAAAGATCAGAAAACGTGGGATGTGAGGATGTCATGACAAAAGATAAACTATTTACTTCGAAGGAATTTTTAAAAGATCTGATAGAGACAGTTAAAAATTCGCCACTGCATTCTCTGGATAAAAGGGAGACCGAAACAGGACTCATCAAAATTTTTGAAGAGATCAAAGAGTTAAATGAAGGCGACTATAAACAGGTTTGTGATGAACTTTATGATGGGATTTATATCTCTGACGGAGATGGAAAGACGTTATATGTGAATAAAGCTTACAGCAGAATAACCGGCCTGGCTCCTGATCTTGTCCTGAATAAATACGTGGGAGATCTGATGAAGGAAGGTTTATATAAAAACGCCATCACACCCGAGATTATCAGAACAAGAAAACCTATTAATGCGGTAGCTGAAATCCGAACGGGGGTTAAAGTGCTGACGTCAGGAAATCCCATTTTTGATCAAAAAGGCAATATTAAAAAGGTCGTTGTGATCAATCGGGATATGTCGGATTTGGTGGAAATGCAAGAAAAATTAGCAGCTTCAGAGAAACGTATGCAAGAGGTTGAAAAAGATAAGCTGAAAAATCAATATGAAATTGAACATCTCAGAAAATTACAGACATCCAAAAGTTTAATTGGAGAAAGCCAGGAGATGAAACCTGTTATTCAAATGATTCACCAGGTGGCCAATTTGGATGTAACGGTCCTAATAACTGGAGAAACAGGAGTTGGAAAAGAAGTTGTCGCGAATGAAATTTATATGAATAGTGAGAGGCATGGCAAGCCTTTTATCAAGATCAATTGTGCAGCCATTCCTGCAAGTCTCCTGGAGTCGGAGCTGTTTGGATATGAAAGCGGCTCTTTTACCGGCGCATCCAGTAAAGGAAAAATCGGCATGTTTGAATTGGCTGATAAAGGCACTTTGCTGTTGGACGAAATTGGGGAGATGCCGATTGAGCTGCAATCGAAGCTATTAAGGATTATTCAGGAAAAAGAAGTAACACGTATAGGCGGGACAAAGCCGATTAAATTCAATGTCCGAATCCTGGCGTCAACCAATTGCGATTTATACGAGCTTGTAAAAGAAGGGAAATTTAGAGAAGACCTGTATTTTAGGTTAAATGTATTTCCCATTCATATTCCGCCGCTTCGGATACGGGCAGAAGACATTGAGATATTAGTCAGACATTATTTGGACATTTATAATGCAAAATATAGTAAAGAAGTGCAATTAGAGAAGGAAGTATTCGAAGTATTTAAAGGGTATAACTGGCCTGGAAACATAAGAGAGCTGCAAAATGTGGTAGAACGAATGGTGATCGTTTCAGAAAAATTCAAGAGATTTAGTGCTGACCATGCAAAGAAGTTATTAAATATTGAGCTGGATGGTGCAAAAACATTAAATGAAGGATTCAGTTTGAAAAAGATTGTAGAAAGTGTTGAAAAAGAGACAATTGAAAAGGCATTGAAACTTTATGGAAGTACCAGAAAAGCAGCTGCCATATTAGATGTTGATCAATCTACTATCGTAAAAAAGGCCAAAAGGCTGGGAATTAACTTAAGTGATGAAAAACGGAATCGTTCATGATGAATTTTATCATCAAAACAAAAGCTTAATATACAAATGAAATAGTCAGATTATTTAAAAACTGATGAATTATTTCATCAGTTTTTTTATCTTGATGAGAGAAATAGCTGATGTTATCGTACTTTTGCTTTTGGCACAGAAATTGCATCTGTAGAAAACGAAAAACTTATTCTGCAGAAAGAGGGATCACACAATGGAAAAATTAATTATTACCGTAGCCCCAACAGGAGCACAAACCACTCGGGAACATACGCCTTATGTGCCATTATCGCCAAAAGAGATTGCGGATTCTGTATATGAGTCATGGAAAGAGGGGGCGGCTATTGCCCATATTCATGTAAGGGATCATCGGGGAGAAAATACACTTAACCTGGATACGTATAAAGAAGTCATCGACCGGGTCCAGGATAAATGCGATATTATTTTAAATTTAACAACTGCCGGGGGAATCGGAAATCGTGATGAAGATCGATTAAGAGTGTGTGAATTAAACCCTGAAATGGCTACCTTTGATGCAGGGACCATGAACTTTGGCCCGGGTGTCTTTCACAATACGCCTGAGTTCCTTGAAAGATTGGCGGCTGTTACGAAAGAACGGCAAATCAAGCCGGAAATTGAGATTTTCGATGTTGGCATGATTCACAATACGTTAAGGATTGCTAAAAAGGGATTGATTGACGATCCATTCCATTTTCAATTCGTACTGGGTGTGCATGGAGGTATGCCGGCAACTCCTAAAAACCTGATGTTTTTAATAGATAGCATTCCAGTAGGTTCTACATGGTCGGCAATTGGCGCAAGTAAGGATCAGTTAACCATCAATACGATGAGTATTCTATTAGGCGGGCACGTGCGGGTTGGAATGGAGGATAGCGTCTATTTTCGAAGAGGTGAATTAGCAGAAACGAATGCTCAATTCGTGAAACGAATAGCTAACCTGGCCCAAACATTGGGAAGAGAGGTTGCCACTCCAGCTGAGGCCAGAAAAATCTTGGGGATAGATAAGCTGAATAGAGGCAGTCTGGTTACATCCCTGAAGGGTGTCCAAAACTAGATCAAGTGACAAGAATAGGGGGAATAAAGATGAATATTGCGATTATGGGTGCAGGCTCTTTAGGGACAATCATTGGAGCACTAATGGCGGAAGGGGGAGAAAAAATAGATTTAATCGATATTAATGAAAGTCATGTAAATAGGCTGAATCAATCCGGTGCAAAGCTTTCAGGATTTATAAATAAGACGGTTCCTGTCAATGCCTTGACACCAGATCAAATAAGCAGCACATATGATTTAGTATTTCTATTAACCAAGCAGGTATTTACCTATGAATCTCTCCATCAATTGCTTCCTTATCTGCATGAAAACAGCATCGTCTGTACGCTCCAGAACGGAATCCCTGAAGAACATGTTGCATCCATTGTTGGGGCCAGCAGGACGATTGGCGGGGCTGTTGGCTTTGGAGCGACATGGAAAGGCCCGGGCGAGTCTGAACTCACCACCGAATGGGAGACTGTAAAGAAATATGCATTTGAGATAGGGGAAACGGACGGAAGAATCACGTCCCGCTTATCAGAAGTAAAAGCAGTATTGGAACATGTCGGCTATTGCAAGATCACGTCCAATATTAGCGGTATTAAATGGACAAAGTTATTAATGAACACAACCTTCAGCGGAATGTCTGCGGCACTGGGCTGTACGTTCGGCGAAGTTCTGTCAAATAAGGAAGCAATGACCAGCTTAGCTTATATTGCAGATGAAACCATTAAAGTGGCACATGCGCAAGGGATTCAATTAACCAATATGCAGGGAAAGGACATGGAATTCCTGGAACTGAAGGTAGGTCAAAAGGTTAGTGAAAAAATGGGCTTTTACCATGAGGTTTGGTCTCCTCACAGGAATCTTAAAGCGAGTATGCTGCAGGATTTAGTCCGTAAAGTAAAGACTGAGATTGACTTTATTAATGGCCATGTTTCAGAAAAAGGAAAAGCTTTTGGCATTCCAACTCCTTTTAACGATTTAGTCGTGGAGCTGGTATCGGAAGCGGAGAATAGGAAATCAGTTCCTTTGTTTTCTGAAAATTTACCCTTTTTCGAATCCTTGAATGTAGTAATGAAAAATAAACCAAGTGAACTTGTAAAGGAGAGATAATCCATGGCTATAGCATTGTTGATTTGGGGTGCCACAATCGCTTTTTCACTGATCTGCGGTACGATTCTTTGTTATAAAGTCGAAAAATCAAAAGTGAAACGCTGGGGATATTCCGGCAAATTATTTAAATAGGGGGTGGTGACAGTATGTGGTATATCGCTGTATTTGCATTTTATTTACTATTTATCGTGTGGACATGTCTGAAAAGCTTGAAGAATGTTGAATCCATGTCAGACTTTACAACCGGCGGACACCGAATGGGCTTATTTATTGGTGTTGGTACGTCTGTTGCAACATGGGTCAGTGTTGCCTCTGTCATGGGGGTTCCGGGTTATTTATATAGTTCGGGAGTGGCGGCCATCATAGGATGGGTTGCGGGATGGTTTTTTGGTACCGCTTTAATTCCGATTGTTGCATATAAAGTCAGAAGACCTGAATCGCCGGCAAAAACTTTCCCTGAATTTATTCATCTCCGGTATGAACCATTAAAAAAGAATAGCCAATTGCGGACGCTGGTTGCGGCACTTATGCTTGTTGGATATTTTGTTTTTACGCATCTGCAGGTAGTCGGGTTTGGAATTGTTTTTTCAACTATTACAGGCATGAAATACGAAATAGCCATTTTCGCTTTTCTTGTTTTCCTTCTTTTTACAAGTATAGGAGGCTTCTGGTCCGTTGCTGTCACAGATACCGTGAACACCATTTTAATCATTTTGGGTGTGGTTTTAGGGGCTGTCGCTGTATTGTTTGCAGCAGGGGGATTCTCCAATATTTATGATACTCTGGCGGCTGCAACTGCCCCAACTGTTGTGGGAGGCGAAAGTCTATCAAAGGGAGTTTTATTGTCTCCAGTCGGAACCTTTGGCTTGGGTGCCCTTTTTTCTATTTTCATTTCCAATTCACTAGGGGCAGCCGTCTCCCCTCACTGGGTAGCAAGAATGCTGGCGCCTAAGAGCATTAAAGTAGCCATCATGCAGATGATGATCTCAGTCGTTTTGCTAATCGCCATTTTCGTTCCGTTAATCATTATTGGACTTGGTGCGAAAACATTGATTCCCAGCCTGCCGGCAGGCCAAACCACGGATTATATTATGCCGCTGGTGATCACGGAATATGCGCATCCTTTAGTGGGAGCACTAACTTTAGTCGCTTTATGTGCGGCAGCCGTATCGACTGCCAATTCCATGCTGCTGCATTGCGGGACATCGCTTTACTATGATATTTACAAAAATATATTCACATCGAAAACAACGGAGGAGAATTCAAAAAAGCATTTAATCGTTCGCCTTGACGTCCACCTCGACGGTCAGATCGCCATCTGCAACCTGACGCACGACGTCACGGACCACCGCAGGCTCGCCGCCGAGCTGTTTGAGCACCGAGCGCGTCACCAGGAGGGCCGCTGCAATGCCGACCACCAGAGCAATGGCGATAAGGGCAATGAACATCGTGCGAGCTTCTTCGTAGACTTCATCGCCGGCAGCACTCGCTTCGCGGCCACCCTCTACATTCATCGCCACCAGTTCAGAAAGAATGTTCTG
>NZ_CAXQGS010000001.1:0-8205 GCF_964223445.1 Cytobacillus sp. | reverse complement strand
CGCTGGTGCGGGATGCCCGACCGGAACAGACGAGTGACGAGCGCGTGAAACGGCTGGTGGATTGGGGCCCATCCCCACGCGCGGGCCAGGCCCTGATGCTGGCGGCGTGCTGATCCTCATTCAGTTCATTTGTAATAATTGCTGCTGTATGCAAATCGGCAATCTTGGCAAACGCGATTTCTGAAAACTTCGTATCATCGGCAAGCACGAATGCCTCCCTTGAAAGCGAAATGGCCATTTGCTTAATCATTGCCTCATCCTGATCCGGTGTGGTGTAGCCGAATTGAGGATGGATACCGTTAACCCCCATAAAGCATTTATCAAATCGGTAATTTTCGAGGCTCGCCAATGCCCCCCTGCCGATGATGGCTTTTGTCTGTTCCTTGGCAAAACCGCCGATTAAAAATGTTTTTATATTCCTTTCGAGCAATGCGTTGATATGCATTAGTCCGTTCGTTACAACCACAATTTCCTTCGCAGGCAAAAAGGGAATCATTTCAGTTACTGTCGAGCCTGCATCCAGATAAATGGAATCACCTTCCTCAACTAGACTTGCCGCGTATTGGGCGATTTGACGCTTTTGCTGAAGGTTTCTGGATGACTTCTCAGACATGCTGGGTTCCTGCAGCTTTCCCTGAAGCCTGGCTGCCCCTCCATGTATTCTTTTTAAGTACTTCCCTTCTTCAAGCTGGGTCAAGTCCCTTCTTATTGTTGATTCCGATGTTTCTGTCATGTCAACGAGATCCTGAATTTTCACTACACCTTTTTCTTTTAAAAGCTGCAGAATCAATTTGTGGCGCTCTGGTGTTAACAAAACATCACCTCCCTGGGTGTGTTGTTCTTCTTGATTACATCATACTGAAACCGATTGCAAAAATCAATCATTTTCATTCAAAACAAACCAAAAACAATCAAAATTTGATTGTTTTTGGTTGTTTCAAGAGTGTTTACTCCCTGATTCGTAAAATGAAAGAATATTTTAAATATATTAAAATAATAGTTTGCTCTCTATGTTTTATTATGCTAGAATCAGAAATAACAATATATAGTTTCTAAAACCTATTATGCTACTATATATTGTTCCGAATTTTAGAATTCACTCTTTCCAAGGTCTCTTTTTGAACAGCTTTCTATTTGAAAGCTGAATTTTTTTGTTTTAGAAATAAGGTCTCTTTTGTTCAATCCCAGCCAAACAAAAAAAGAGCACTACTCAATGGTAATGCTCTTCTTAATTAATTATTTATTTATCTTCATAATTAACAAGATCATCTATTTTTCCATCTTCATTATGCAAGATTGCCATTGTACCTGCCTCCTCTGCCATGCTCTTCGCTTTCTCCACTGCATCTGACTGTGATTCCGCCGTAAACTCAGGCTCGTTTTGCCCCTCTTTCTTGACTGCCCATCCTTCCTCATCATGCGGTACTACATGGAATCTTGCTTCATCTGTACCTGCTCTGTCCTTAAAATATTGTTCCTGTTTATCACTGTGAATATTGTTTTTACTACTTGCCATGTTTATACCTCCTCTATTTCGTCATATATTAATGTGCAGTATCACTTTACCCTCCATTTCTGGACAGAAACACATTATATGTTAACCCATTATAAAATTAAGTTGACAATTAACGTTTTCTGCTATTATTCTAAATTGTATAAATATAATTCTTTCAGGAGGCATTTTATGAAGACAGGTTTAAGAACGATTGATTTAACATTGGCTGGCATGTTTGTCGCCCTAATGGCTGTTGGAGCAAATATCACTTCATTTGTCCCATTTTTGGTTATTGGGGGAGTCCCTATTACTTTACAGACCTTTTTTGCCATTTTGGCAGGTGCTATTTTAGGAAGCCGATTAGGGGCTATCACTATGGCTGTCTATGCTTTTGCCGGGCTTGCAGGCGCTCCTGTATTTTCAAAATTCGGTGGCGGTTTTGCTACCTTATTAAGCCCCACTTTCGGTTTTATCCTATCGTTTATTTTAACAGCCTATGTCACCGGCAAATTGATTGAAAAGAAAAAGTCTGTTCCGGTGTATATTACTGCAGCTTTAATCGGAATGGTGATCAATTATGTTTTTGGGACGAATTGGATGTATATGGCCTATAAACTCTGGTTTACAGCACCTGAGGGGTTTACCTATCAAATGGCTTGGCTGTGGATGGCAGTCCCCCTTCCAAAAGACATTATTCTTTCTGTTTTTGCCGGGTTAATGGCCCATCGGCTGGAGCAAAGAGTATTTGCCGGCAGTCAGTTCAGAAAAATGAACCGAGCAGCATAAACCATTTTACTAAGGAGGATACATATGAATTTCCAAGAGCTAGCCCTAGACGTACTAAAAGGACATGAACTGACAGACTCGGAGGCAATGGGTATTTTAAATTGTCCAGATGAAGAACTGCTGAGCTTATTGTACAGCGCCTATAAAATCCGTCATCATCATTATGGGAATCATGTTAAATTAAATATGATTATTAATACGAAATCAGGCCTATGTCCTGAAAACTGCGGCTATTGCTCACAATCGAGCATCTCAACAGCACCTATTGAAAAATACCGGATGATGGATAAGGAAACTATCATCCAAGGTGCTAAGCAGGCCCATCAGCTAAATGTCGGAACCTATTGCATCGTTGCAAGCGGAAGAGGCCCGAGCAATAGGGAGCTAAATGAAGTAGTTTCAGCGGTTAAAGAAATAAAGGATACCTATAAAATGAAGGTCTGTGCCTGTCTCGGGCTCCTAAAACCTGAACAGGCTGAGCAGCTCAAGGAAGCTGGAGTGGACCGCTATAATCACAATATTAACACCTCGGAAAATCATCATGAGAGCATCACTACCTCCCATACATACCGGGACAGAGTCAATACGGTCCAAATAATAAAGGAAGCAGGCATTTCACCTTGTTCCGGGGTAATTATTGGTATGAAGGAAACCCAGGAAGATGTCATAACAATGGCCAGAAGCCTAAAAGCCCTGGATGCCGACTCAATACCGGTTAACTTTCTGCATGCAATCGATGGGACGCCATTAGAAGGGACAGATGAATTGAATCCCCGCTATTGTCTGAAGGTGCTTTGCCTGATGCGATATATCAACCCATCAAAGGAAATCAGAATATCCGGAGGCAGAGAAGTGAATCTCCGGAGCCTTCAGCCGCTTGGACTTTATCCGGCTAATTCTATTTTCGTTGGAGATTACTTAACCACTGCAGGGCAGGAAAGCACCGCGGATCACCAAATGCTGAAAGATCTTGGTTTTAAGATTGATTTTGTATCTGGAGAACCTGTACGCTCCTAATAAAAAAGATTCTGCGCCAAAGCAGAATCTTTTTTATTATATATATCCTGATGACCCTTTATAGTTCATCAAACCCATTATCAATTTGAACTTTTGTATATTGCCTCGATTTTTGTTCAAAGAAATCAGACTTCCCATGGTCAACCTGCTCATAAGCTACAATCCAGCGGAGCGGATTAGTCCGATAGTCTTCAAACGGCCTTTCATACCCTAGCTGATTGCAGCGGACATTAGCATAAAATTTGATATAAGCTTCAACATCGGATAGCAGGATGCCTTCTGTTTTGCTGCCGATCACCTCGCGGGCCCATTCAATCTCCAGTTCAGCTGCTCTTTTGAAAGTCTCCTGGACGAATTCACTTAATTCATTAGTATTAAGTTCCGGATTTTCCTGCAGAATTTCTTTAAAAATTTTAACAAACAAGTCAACATGGATTTGTTCATCCCGGTTGATGTAATTAATCATCGTGGAGGTGGCAACCATTTTCTGATTTCTTGCCAGGTGATAAAAGAATGCAAAGCCTGAATAAAAGAAAAGCCCTTCCAGAACGACATCATACACAATAGATTTCAGCAGGTTCTCCGCGCTTGGATTCTCTGCAAAATCTTTATATCCGTTCACAACAAATTCATTTCTTTCAGCTAATATAGGTTCTGTACGCCAGAATTCAAAAACCTCATCCTGTTTTTGTTTTGGAACCAGGCTTGATAGAACATATGAATAGGAGTGATTATGAATCACCTCCTGCTGTGCGAGTATAATCATGAGTGCCGATATGCTTGAGTCGGTAATATAATCAGCAACTTTTCCGGCATAATCCGTCTGGATGCTGTCGAGCAATGCAAGCAGCCCAATAATTTTCAAAAATGCATCCTGTTCACTTTTCGTTAATTCCGGAAATTGCTTAATGTCCTGTGACATGTTTATTTCAAAAGGCGTCCAAAAGTTAGCGAGCATTTTTTTATACTTTGGATAGGCCCAGGAGAAGCGGACATCATCCCAATTAAGAATATTGGAGCATTCCCCGTTAATGATTGAAGTTGATTTGTTAGGCGCCGATTGATTAATAATTGGCCGTTTGTTTAAAGTATTCATAAGGTCCTCCTTAGCTGGAGCAAGATTCACAGTCTTCAATCTCAGATGAAGTTGATCGGATATAATACGTTGTTTTTAATTTTTTCTGCCATGCTGAAAGATGCAGATTCAAAAGATCGATTGCTTTAATATGGTTCGGTATATAGAAATTAAATGAAATAGCTTGATCTATATGTTTTTGTCTGTTTGCATTCTGCCTGATGCTCCACTCCTGGTTAATATGATAGCCAGATTTGTAATACCAAATGGTCTCACTGTTAATATCAGGAGCTGTTACAGGTATCCGATAATCCTTTTTCTCTTCCGAGTACTGCTTGTTGAAAATAGGATCAATACTTGGAGTGCTTCCTGCAATTAAAGCAGTTGATGCATTTGGGGCAACCGCCAGCATATAGGCATTTCGAACGCCGTTTTCACTTACCTCTTTGCTTAATGCAGCCCAGTCCATATCTGACTCTGCCTCCAGATATCCCCGCTTTTCAAAGTAAGCGCCCGTTTCCCAATCAGAACCTTTAAAGACTGAATAGCTTCCTTTTTCTTTTGCCAGGTTCATAGAACTTTTTATCGCTAAAAAAGCAATTTGCTCATATAGAATGTCAGCAAATTTTTCTGCTTCTTCGCTTTCCCATGTGATTTTTTTCAGTGCAAGAAGGTGGTGCCATCCAAAAGTTCCCAGTCCAATCGCACGGTATTTCTGGTTTGTGATCTGGCCCTGCGGCACTGGAATACTATTAATATCAATGACATTATCAAGCATTCGCACCTGTATTGGCACTAGCTTTTCAAGAACTCCCTCATTAACGGCTCTTGCAAGATTGATGGATGAAAGATTGCAGACAACGAAATCTCCTGGATGTTTTTCGATAATAATTCTCCCATCCCTTGTATATTCCTCAACCCGCTTTGTAACACTTTGGTTTTGTACGATTTCCGTGCACAGATTTGTACAATAAATCATTCCGCAATGTGAATTGGCATTTTTCCGATTTACTTCATCCCGGTAAAACATAAATGGTGTTCCTGTTTCAAGCTGGCTTCTCATGATGGATTTCATTATATCGATGGCAGGAACTTTTTCCCTTGATAGATTCGGGTTATCTATGCACTCTTTATATTTCTGGCGGAATAAACCTTCGCCTTCACCTTCGTCATAAAAATCCTCCAGTGAAAAGCCCATAACCTTGCGGACTTCATGGGGATCAAATAAATACCAATATCCCCGGCTTTCCACTTTTTCCATAAACAAATCCGGAATGCAGACACCAGTGAATAAATCATGTGTTCGCTGCCTTTCATCTCCGTTATTAAGCTTTGCATCAAGGAATGAAAATATATCTTTATGCCAGACATCAAGATAGACGCTTATAGCACCCTGCCTTTGTCCAAGCTGGTCGACACTGACGGCTGTGTTATTCAGCTGCTTCATCCAGGGAATCACACCTGAAGATGCACCCTTAAATCCTTTAATATCACTGCCTCTGCTGCGGATTTTCCCCAAATATACTCCGATTCCGCCGCCATTTTTTGACAGTGATGCAATATCGGTATTGCTGTCATAAATAGAATCAAGACTGTCATCAACGGTCTCAATGAAACAGCTTGAAAGCTGTCCCCAGTTCTTCCCTGCATTAGCGAGCGTTGGAGTGGCAACAGTCATATACAAACCGCTCATTGCCCAATAAGCCTCTTTAACAAGTTCAAGCCGCATACCCTTCGGCTCCTTTTTCATCAGCACCATGCTGATGATCATAAACCGCTCCTGGGGAAGTTCATAAAGATTTTTCTGTTTGTCCCTGGCAAGATATCGGTCAGCCAGCATTTTCAGCCCCAAATATGTAAATAAGCGATCATTTTCTTTCTTTATGAAGCGGGCAAGTTCATTTATCTCATCTGTTGAATACTCATCTAATAAATCCTGTTCATAAATTCCCAGAGCCGTCAGCCGTTCAATTAACGTATAAAAATGTTTGTAGCAATCATCCGGCTGGCATTTTCTATTTTTTCCTGACTCAATATAGAGCTTCTTAAGAAGCAGACGTGAAGCGGCAAAAGTCCAATCAGGCTCATCAATGCTGATAAAAGATAAACAATCCAGAATAAGCTGGTCATACATCGCCTCTGCTCCCCGCTGGCTCATTTCTTCATACCTTTTTAATAGCTGCCCAATGCCGAGCTGCGGAAATTCTGTCTTAAGTTCTTCTAAAATTTCGATCGGTTGTATGGTTTGAACCATCTTACTTCCTCCTAAAGGCAAAATAAAAATCCGCCCGGAAAATGAGCGGATCAAACGATAGAATAATAGCAGGAAGAAGATGACAAACGGCCATTACGCGATCGTTTCATCATCTCAATCCCCGAAGATAAGAAACTTTCGATCGCCCTGGCAGGTCTCCTGGCTTGTGCTTCACTCTACTAAAAGCCCTTCCCATACAATCGCCTTAACGCGTATTGTACAGTGGCATGCTCTTTTCGTCTGCACTTACAGTTGCGGGGACAGCTTCGGTTTTACACCGAATTCCCTATTAAGTCCTCTTAGGACACCAATCACGATCTATATGTAGTTTTTATTCTTTTTAATATATACTATATATTGTAGATGATTCTATCATATAGAGAAATAGATTACAAACTTTTAATCCTTAGTACACAAAAAAGAACAGAGGGAATTTCCTCTGTTCTTTTTCTCATTCATGATTTTCCATTTCATTATCATGTGATACCGGCTCTGGGGTAGCCCCCAAAAAATCATATACAGCATATCCTGCCATTACAAGAACGAGGTAAGCAATCGCTGCACCGGCCCATTTTTTCATTTTATCTGCTCCTTTTTAATTAAACGTTTTTTCAATTATCTTAGTCTAGCGGTCAGTAAGATTCCACTTCAAGGCCTAGAGGAGTCCGTATAGGCTCGATTGAATCAACTAATAATCAGTGGAGAAAAAGCCCACACTGTTTCACTTTATTTTTACTCTTTGTAATCTAAGCGCGTTTAAAACGACAGATACGGAGCTGAACGCCATTGCAGCGCCGGCAAGCCAAGGTGCAAGGAATCCTAACGCAGCTACCGGGATGCCAAGTGTATTGTATGCAAAAGCCCAGAAAAGATTTTGTTTTATATTCCTTATGGTTTGTTTACTCATTAGGATGGCGTCTGCAATACTATTTAAATCCCCTCTCATCAGCGTAATATCAGCTGCTTCCATCGCAACGTCTGTACCGGTTCCGATCGCCATTCCAATATCAGCTACAGCGAGTGCAGGTGCATCGTTTATGCCATCGCCGACCATGGCAACTTTTTTCCCCTGTTTCTGAAGTTTTTTTACTTCTTCTGCCTTGCCTTCAGGTAAAACCTCTGCAATTACAGAATCTATGCCCACTTCCTCAGCTATTGCCTCAGCCGTACGTTTGTTATCTCCCGTAATCATAATGACTTCAATGCCCAGTTTCCTTAAGCGATTAATTGCATCTCTGGAAGTTTCCTTTATTGTATCCGCAACTGCCACGATACCTGCATATTTGCCATCAACTGCGACAAGCATTGCCGTTTTTCCGTTTTCCTCAAGTGTTTCCATTTCAAGTTTGGCTGATTGGACATTAACACCGTATTTGTCCATTAATCTTCTTGTGCCTATCAAAAGGTCAATGCCATCTACTTTCGCTTTAATTCCATACCCGGGAACAGCTTCAAATTCAACTGGATTAAATAGCGTGATCCCTTTATCCTTTATTCCCTTTACGATCGCTTCAGCTAATGGATGCTCAGACTGTTTCTCTGCTGAACCCACCAGCCGGAGAAGTGTCGTTTCTTCAA